>RFIR01000173.1 GCA_003695135.1 Alphaproteobacteria bacterium
CCCTAACCCGGCCCCCCATCAACCACAGGGTGTCCCGTTTGCACCATACCCGAGGGGGGCAATACCGTTGAGCATCACCATCACCCTGCCGGACGGCGCATCGCGCGAATACGAGCCCGGAATCACCGGGGCCGAGATCGCCGCCGACATCTCCAGATCGCTGGCCAAGGCGGCGCTCGCCTGCCGCATCGACGGCAGGCTTTCCGACCTGTCGCGGCCGATCGAGACCGATGCGCGGGTCGAGATCGTGACCGCGAAGGACAAGGCCGAGGCGCTGGAGCTGATCCGCCACGACGCCGCCCATATCATGGCCCGCGCGGTGCAGGAGCTGTGGCCGGATGTGAAGGTGACCATCGGTCCGGTGATCGAGAACGGCTTCTACTACGATTTCGACCGCGACGAGCCGTTCACGCCAGAGGATCTGGAGACCATCGAGGCACGGATGCGCCAGATCATCGCCGCCCGCGACGCGGTGCGCACCGAGGTCTGGGAGCGCGAGCGCGCCATCCGCCATTACCGGGACAACAACGAGCCCTTCAAGGTCGAGCTGGTCGAGGCGATCCCCGAGGGCGAGCCGATCCGCATGTACTGGCACGGGCACTGGCAGGATCTGTGCCGCGGCCCGCATCTCGCGCATACCGGGCAGGTCCCGGCCGATGCCTTCAAGCTGACCCATGTCTCCGGCGCCTACTGGCGCGGCGATGCGAAGAACAGGATGCTGCAACGCATCTACGGCGTCGCCTTCCGCAACCGCGAGGAGCTCAAGGCCCATCTGACCATGCTGGAGGAGGCCGCCAAGCGCGACCACCGCCGGCTGGGGCGCGAGATGGGGCTGTTTCACATGCAGGAGGAAGCGCCCGGCATGGTGTTCTGGCACGCCGATGGCTGGGCGCTCTACCGCGTGCTGCAGGACTACATGCGCCGGCGCCTCGACGCCGCCGGATACCGCGAGGTGCGCACGCCGCAGGTCGTCGACCGCAAGCTGTGGATCGCCTCCGGCCACTGGGACAAGTACCGCGAGAACATGTTCATCACCGAGATCGACGAGGAACATGCCCAGGAAAAGCGCGTCTATGCGCTCAAGCCGATGAACTGCCCCTGCCATGTCCAGATCTTCAACCAGGGTCTGAAGAGTTACCGCGAACTGCCCTTGCGCATGGCAGAATTCGGCTCCTGCCATCGCTATGAGGCCTCGGGCGCCATGCACGGGCTGATGCGGGTGCGCGGCTTTACCCAGGACGACGCCCACATCTTCTGCACCGAGGACCAGATCGAGAGCGAGACCGCGAAGTTCATCGGCCTGTTGTCGGGCATCTATGCCGATCTCGGCTTCGCCAGCTTCGACATCAAGTTCTCGACCCGGCCCGAGATGCGGGTGGGATCTGACGAGATCTGGGACAAGGCCGAAAGCGCGCTGGAAAAGGCCATCCTCAGCATCCGCAACGATTACGAGATCGATCCCGGCGAAGGCGCCTTCTACGGCCCCAAGCTCGATTTCACCCTGACCGATGCCATCGGGCGCGAATGGCAGTGCGGCACCTTTCAGGTCGATTTCAACATGCCCCGGCGGCTCGGCGCCGAATATGTCACCCCGGCCGGTGACAAGGCCACGCCCGTCATGCTGCACCGCGCCATCCTCGGCAGCTTCGAGCGCTTCATCGGCATCCTGATCGAGAACTATGCCGGCAGGTTCCCGCTCTGGCTCGCGCCGCGGCAGGTGGTGGTCGCCACCATCGTGTCGGATGCCGACGAATACGCGGCCCGGGTGCTGGAACGCCTGAGAGCCGCCGGCCTGCGCGCCGAAGCCGATACCCGCAACGAGAAGATCAATCTCAAGGTGCGCGAGCATTCGCTGGCCAAGGTGCCGGTGCTCCTGGCCGTGGGCCGGCAGGAGGTGGAGGCGGGCACCGTCTCGCTGCGCCGGCTGGGCGAGAAGGGCCAGAAGGTGATGGATCTCGACGCGGCGATCGCGGCGATCGTCGAGGAGGCGACACCGCCGGATCTGGCGCAGGACCGGGGCTGAAACCGGCCGCGGACCGCCACCGGTGCGCGGCGACAGCGGATGTCCCTGCACGCAACGTGCCCGCAACTCCCGTGTTGCAATGCACGCGCGATGCGCTAAGTATTCAAACCCCGTACCGGGCGGTTTCGCCGGCCGGTGAGGGTTGCCGTCAACAACCGAAGGGAGATCGACCATAGCCCGAAGACCGCACCACGCCCCGCCCGTCCGCGATACGGGACCTCGTGTCAACGACCGGATCCGCGCTCCGGAAATTCGCCTCATCGGTGCCGACGGCAAGAATATCGGTGTGGTCACTCCGCGCGAGGCGCTGAGTCTGGCGCAGGATGCCGGGCTCGATCTGGTCGAAATCTCTCCGAACGCCAATCCACCCGTCTGCAAGATCATGGACTATGGCAAGTACAAGTACGATCAGCAGAAAAAGGCGGTGGAGGCGAAAAAGAATCAGAAGACCATCGAAATCAAGGAAGTGAAGTTTCGCCCCAACATCGACACGCATGACTATGATGTGAAGATGCGGAACGTGAAAAAATTCCTTGAGGAAGGCGACAAGGTCAAGGTGACGCTGCGCTTTCGTGGCCGCGAGATGGCGCATATGGAGCTGGGCTCGCAGCTGCTGCAAAGGGTCGCCGGCGATGTGGAAGGCATGGGCAAGGTCGAAAACATGCCCAAGCTGGAGGGTCGCCAGATGGTGATGGTGATCGGCCCGGTCCGCCCGTGACCGCAGACGCGCCCGGCGAGGGAGGCATCTACGCCGCCTATGCCCAGCCCGGCGCCGACGGGCGCCTGCACGCACCGAGCTTCGAGCGCAACCACGGCCCGATCCGCGACGCGCTGGTCGCCCGGCTTGCCGGGCTGACCGGTCGGGCGCTGGAGGTGGGCAGCGGCTCGGGCCAGCACATCGGCGTCTGGGCCGAGGCGCTGCCGCGACTCGACTGGACGCCGTCGGACCCGCTTGCCCGTCACCGCGCCAGCATCGACGCCTGGACGCAGGTCACCGGGCGCCGTGTCGCCCCGGCCCGCGATCTCGACGTCACCGGCGACTGGTCGGCAGTGGCCGATCTGATCCCGCTCAGCCTCATCATCTGCCTCAACGTGATCCATATCGCGCCCTGGCGGGTGGCCGAGTGTCTGATCGGCGGTGCGGGCCGCGCACTCGGACCGGACGGCGTGCTGGTGCTCTACGGCCCCTACATCGTGGAGGGCCGGCATACCGGAGAGGGCAATGTCGCCTTCGATGCAAGGCTGCGGGCCGAAAATCCCGAATGGGGGCTGCGCGATACCGCCGATGTCGCGGCGCTGGCCCGCGAGGCCGGCTTCGCGGCGCCGGAAATCCTGCCCATGCCGTCGGACAACCGCCTGCTGATCTTTCGCCGCAAGGGCTGAGACCCGGGCGCAATGACATGAGACCTGACCCTCCTGGGCCTCAGCCCGGGCGACGCCCGCCTTCGACGGGCTTGCGCGGCCCCGCAGGGGCCACGGTCCCGTCTCACCCTCGGGCAGGCACTGCCCTCAACGCCTTGGGGGCAACGGCTGCCGCGGGATGGGCGGGACAGGAATGGTGTCGACAGACCCCGGCAAAACTCCGCCAGCCGGAGCCGGGCGTTGCGCTCGGGCGGAGGCGAAATGCGGCGCCGGTGACGTTCGCGCCGATTTCCACCTATTTGACAAATATTTATTGGAAAATTGTTTTCCAGAGACCCCTGCGAAACTCCGACAACCAGACCCTGTCGCATCGCCTGGGCGCCGCGAAATGCGGCGCCGGTGAAGTTTGTTCCTGATTTTCACCTATTTGATAAATATTGATTGGAGAATTATTTTCTAATTACTTTACGCGTGCGCAGTACCCATTGGCAGAGAACGCGTCTCGCCTGGGATGCCCCGTCGCGCCGGAGTTTCGCAGGGGTCTCTTACAAATAAAATTGAAAACAAGAAAATCGCATGCAGCGCCGCATTTCGCGGCGCCCAGGCGATGCGACAGGGTCTGGCTGGCGGAGTTTCGCAGGGGTCTCGTCACGCACGCCGGAATGAGTCGAACTCGTCGAACCATGATCCGACCCCGCGCTTTGCACTTTCCTGCCGGGCGCAATCGTCCTAGGCTCGCGCCATGAGCGGGATCGACAAGAGCTGGCACGACATGGGCGGCGAGGCGGCCGGCCCGATCGAGCGCACCGAACACGACTATGCGCTGTGGGAAAAGCGGGTGGATGCGCTCTACACCATCGCCTCGGGCAAGGGGATCTTCACCGTCGATGCGTTGCGCCGGGTGCTGGAGGAGATGGGGCCGGAAGCCTTCGAGACCATGAGCTATTACGAGCGCTGGGTCGAGGCCATCAACCGCAATCTGATCGCGGCCGGGGTATATTCGCCGGCGGAACTGGCCACCAAGATGGCCGAGGTTGAGGCCCGCGGCGACGAATACGCCGCCGCCTCGCTGGACCGGTCCGATGGCTGAGGAACGGGTCCGGGTCAAGGCGCTGGGGACCTGGGGGCTGCATGTGCGCACGCCGGCCTATCTGCGCGGCAAGACCGGCATCGTCGAGCGCCGGCTGGGCCCCTATCCCAATCCCGAACAGCTCGCCTATGGGCTGAAGGCCGAGGCGCTGCCGGTCTTCCGCGTGCGGTTCACCATGGCCGAACTCTGGGGCGCGCAGGCCGAGAACCCCGACGACACGCTCGAGGCCGAGATCTACGCCCACTGGCTGGAGCCTGCCGATGCCGCATGACGATCCCTTCGAACACACCGGGATGAGCCCTTCGGGCCATCCCTACCGCCCCGATCAGGACGGACCGCTGACCAGGTTCCAGGCGATGGAGATCGCCATTCGCGAGCTTCTGATCGAGAAGGGGGTGACCACCGAGGCCGAGATTGCCGCGGCCATCGCCTATATGGACACGCGTTCCCCGGCCGGCGGCGCGCGGGTGGTGGCCCGGGCCTGGACCGATCCGGAGTTCAGGGCGCGGCTTCTGGCCGACGGTTCCGCGGCGGTGCTGGAGATGGGATTTCCCATCGAGGCGCTGAAGCTGATCGTGGTCGAGAACACGCCCCGGCTGCACAATGTCGTCGTCTGCACGCTGTGTTCGTGCTATCCGCGCAACCTGCTGGGCCTGCCGCCCGACTGGTACAAGCAGCGCGCCTATCGCTCGCGCGTGGTGCGCGAGCCGCGCAGGGTGCTGGCCGAATTCGGCCTGACCCTGCCCGAAGGCATTCAGGTGCGGGTGCATGATTCCACCGCCGATCAGCGCTATATCGTGCTGCCGATGCGCCCCGAGGGCACCGAGGGCTGGAGCGAGGAAGACCTCGCAGCCCTTGTCACGCGCGACTGCATGATCGGCGTGGCGGTGCCCAGACGGCCGCAGTGAGCCAGGCCCTCGCCCGGATCTCGGGCGATGCGCGCGGCATCCTGTTCTATGTCGGCGCCATGCTGTTCTTCTCGATGATGGACGCGATGGCCAAGGAACTGGCCACACGCCACGACCCGTTCCAGGTGGTCTGGGCGCGCTATGTCAGCCAGACCTTCTGGGCGGTTCTGGTGCTGGCGCCGCGCCTGCGCCGGGTGATGCGTACCCCCTATCTGGGGCTGCAGCTCCTGCGCTCGGCCCTGCTCTTCGGCGCCACGCTGTGCTTTTTCTTCGCCATCTCGCTGATGGGGCTGGCCCGGGCGGTGGCGGTGTTCGAGATCACCCCGCTGATGCTGACCGCGATGGCATACTTCGTGCTGGGCGAGCAGGTGGGGCTGCGCCGCTGGGCCGGCGTGCTGATCGGCTTTGCCGGCGCGCTGATCATCATCCGCCCCGGTTCGGAGGTGTTCAGCTTCGCCTCGCTCCTGCCGATGGGGGCGGCGTTCTGCTTTGCCAGCTTTTCCATCGCCACCCGGTTTCTGGGCGAACGGGAAAGCCCCTGGACAAGCTTCGTCTACTCCACGCTCCTGGGCTCGGTCATCGCCTCGGCGATCGTGCCGTTTCACTGGACCACCCCGGCCCCGGCCGATGCGGCGCTGATGGCGGCCTTCGGCATCTTCGGCGGCATCGGCCAGCTTCTGCTGGTGCTCGCCTTCCAGCACGGCCGCGCCTCGGCCGTGGCCCCGTTCAGCTATGTCGGGCTCATCTTCGCCACCTTCTGGGGCTGGTCGATCTTTGCCGAGATCCCCGGCATCTGGACGGTGACCGGCGCCCTTGTGATCGTCGGGGCCGGGCTTTATGTCTGGCACCGGGAACAGCGGGCGCGGCGCAGCCCGGGCTAGAGTGGACGGGCGCAGGTGATGCAGACGGCAGACGGCATCGGCGGCCGGCCACGATTTCTCAATCACCTGATGTGGCACTGGGGCGAGCTGTTGCGCCTGGCCTGGCCGGTGATGCTGTCGCGCGCCGGCATATTGGTGCTGACCATCACCGATGTGATCATGGTCGGCCGGTACGACACCACCGAGCTCAGCCACATCGCCATGGGATATGCGGTGATGGTTCCGGTGATGGTGACCGGGGTCGGCGCGATGATGGGGATCATCGCCGTCACCGCGCAGCATTCGGGCGCCGGCCGCAGCGACAAGGCGGCGGAGACCTTTCGCCACGGTCTGGGCTGGGCGGTGCTGATCGGCACCATCTGCGCCGTTCTGATCGCGCTGGCCGAGCCGTTTCTGCGCCTGATCGGCCATGTGCCGGAGCTTGCCGCCGGCGGCGGGCTGATTGCGCGCTGGCTGGCGCCGGGGGCGTTTCTGCAGATCCTGTTCGTGGCCGCGGCCTTCTATCTGGAAGCGACCAAGCGCATGCTGCCGCCGCTCCTGTTCATGGCGGTTGCCAATCTGGTCAACATCGCGCTCAACTGGCTCCTGATCGGTGGCGAGGCGGGATTTCCCGGGCTCGGCGCCGAGGGCGCGGCCATCGCCTCGGTCATCGCCCGGGCGGTGATGCTGGGCGCCATCCTGATCTATATCGCGCGGCTGCCGGAGATCCGGCGCCTGCCGTCATCGGGGCTGTGGGGGCCGGGCGGCTGGGCGGCGGGCAGCCGGATGCGCCGGATCGGTCTTGCCGCCGGTGTCGGCATGTTCTTCGAGACCATGGCCTTCGGCACCCTCAACCAGATCGCCGGCTTCATCTCGCCCGAGGGGCTGGCGGCCTATACCATCGGCCATCAGGTCGAGGCGACCATCTTCATGGTGGCGCTGGGGCTGTCGGTGGCCACCGCCGTGCGCGTCGGCCACGCCTTCGGCGCCGGCGACCGGGCGGGCGCGCGCTTTGCCGGCTGGTCGGGTCTGGCCGCGACCATGCTGATCATCGCGGTGCTGTCCTCCGTCGTCATTCTCAATGCCGACCGGCTGGGCGGCGTCTTCAGCGCCGATCCGGCGATGATCGCGCGCACCGCGCCGCTTTTCGTCATCCTCGCCATCTCGCTGATCTTCGATGGCGGGCAGGTGGTGATGGGCCAGAGCACACGGGCGCTGGGCGACAGCTGGGGCACGACGGCCTGCTATTTCGCCGGATTCTGGGGCGTGATGATCCCGCTCGGCGCCTGGCTCGGCCTGCACAGCGACTGGCGCGAGGCGGGGCTGTTCATCGCCACTGCCGCCGGCTGCCTGGCGACCGTCTCGCTTCTGTCGCTGCGCTTTGCCTGGCTGTTGCGCGGCGGGCGGCTTCAGCCGGCATGAGCGGCCTTCTCGGTGCCGCCTGGCAGCAGGTGGAGTTCCGCCTCGCCTGGGCTGCCTGCTCGGCCATCCGCGCCCTGCCGCGCGCGCGGCGCATCGCGCTGGCAGGCAGGCTCGGCCGGATGCTGATCCCCAACCTGCCGATGACCGCCCGCCGCATCTCGGCCAATCTGGACCGGATCTGGCCCGGCCTGGAGCGCGAACGGCGCCGCGCCATCGCCCGCGGCGTGGGCGACAATTTCGGCCGCACCATCATCGAGTATTTCCTGATGGACGATCTCGCGCGCCAGCCCGATCTGGTCTCCGCCACCGGCGCGGGGCTGGCGGCGATCCGGCAGGCGCGGGACGAGGGGCGCGGGGCGGTGCTGGTCTCGGCCCATTTCGGCAACTGGGAGGCGATCCGCCTTGCCCTGCAGGCCGATGGCATCCCCTGCGCCATGATCTACCGCGCCTTCAACAACCGGCCCTTCGATGCCTATGTGCGGGCGAAGATGGAACACGCCGGCACACCGGTACTGACCAAGGGCCGGCAGGGCATGCGGGCGCTGGTCGGCCATGTCGCGAAGGGCGGCGTGGCGCTGATCCTCGTCGATCAGAAGCAGACCGGCGCGCCCGCCCTGCCCTTTCTGGGCCAGCCGGCCGAAACCAGCCTCGCCGCCGCCTCGCTGGCCAGCCGTCTGGGCGTCCCGCTGATCCCCGCCTTCGCCACCCGCCAGAACGACGGCCGCCGCTTCGCGGTGGAGTTCGAGACGCCCGTCTCCGACGGCCCGCCCGAGGCCCGCATGGCCCAAGTCAATGCCCGCATCTCGGCCCGGATCGAGGCGCGGCCCGAACAATGGTTCTGGCTGCACCGGCGCTGGCGGTGAGGGGCCCGGGCAGGACGGGCGCGATCAACGGGATTCATCCCTGCTCCCGACGGAAGCGAGTGCGGCCGCCCGAGGCGGGGCGGAAGCGCCCGCCCGGGGGTGAGACGGGACCGTGGCCCCTGCGGGGCCGCGTAAGCCCGTCGAACGCGGGCGCATGCCCGGTTCGCTTCGCTCCCGGGCGGGTGAGTTCGACCGGACGCCACAAGCTCCCGGCCGGTCGCAGCCTCAATACCCCTGCTGCAAATCCACCATGTCCGGCACCGGCTCTCCGGCGCGGAACCGGCGGATGTTTTCCGCGATGATGCGCCCGCCCGCCTCCGGGTCGATCAGCGAGGCGACATGGGGCGTGATGTCGATACGCGGATCGTCCCAGAACGGGTGGTCCTGCGGCAGGGGCTCGGTTCGGAACACATCGAGCACCGCCCGCGACAGATGCCCGGCATCGAGCGCGGGGATCAGGTCTTCCTCGACCAGATGCTGCCCGCGGGCGCAGTTGATCAGCCGCGCGCCCTTTGGCAACCGGGCGAAGAGTTCGGCATTCAGTATCCCCCCTCGGTCGCCGGCGTCAGCGGCAGCAGGCAGACGAGGATCTCGGCACGGGCAAGGAAATCGCCCAGTGCCGCCTGCCCGGCAAACACCCGGACGCCCTCCATCTCGCGCGCGTGGCGCACCCAGCCGGAGACATCGAAGCCGAGAAAGGCCAGCGCTCGGGCGCAGTCGGCGCCGAGATTGCCGAGCCCCATGATGCCGACCCCGCGCTGCGGTGCGGGCGGGTTGACCGACTGGCGCCATTCACGCCGGCGGCGGCCTTCTTCCAGATCTGGCAGGTTGCGGTGCAGCCTCAGCACCTGCAGGCAGACATATTCGCGCATGCGCTGGGTCAGATCCGGGCCCGTCGTACGGATGATCGGCACGCCCGGCGGCAGGTCGGGATCGACCAGAACGTGATCGACCCCGGCGCCGATGGAGACGATGGCGCGCAGATTGGGAAAGCGCCGCAGCCCGCCGGCGGGATGCTTCCAGACCACGGCGAATTCGACCGTGGCGGGGTCGAACTCCTCCTGCCACAGATGGACCTCCATCTCGGGCAGGAGCTTCTGCATGGTGGCCTTCCACCATGCCGCCCGCGCCGGGCCGACATGCAGCACCAGCGCGCTCATTCAGGGCCCAGCACCAGATCGGGCAGCCAGGTCGAAAGCTCGGGAATGAAGGTCAGCGCGATCCAGACGCCGATCAGCGGCACCAGGAATGGCAGGCAGGCCACCGTGACCTTTTCGAACGGCACCTTGCCGACCTCGACCATGATGTAGAGCCCGATGCCCATCGGCGGGGTGACGATGCCGATCAAGAGCCCCAGCTGCAGGATGATGCCGAAATGGACCCGGTCGATGCCATAGGCGTCGATCACCGGCAGCAGCATCGGCACCAGCATCAGCTTGGCCGGCACCCCCTCGACCACGCAGCCGATCAGCAGGATGAACACCATCATCAGCGCGAGGAACACGTGCCGGTTCTCGGTCAGCGCGAAGATGGCATTGCCGAGCTTCTGCGGCGCCTGCTCGATGGCCAGCAGCCAGCCCATGGCGATGGAAAAGCCGATGATGATCATGATGACCGTAGTCATCATCATGGTCTCGGTCACCGCCTTCCAGAAGCCGCGAAAGGTCAGCGAGCGGTAGATCATGCCCAGCAGCAGCGAGTAGAGGCAGGCGAGCACGCCGGCCTCGGTCGCCGTGACGAAGCCGCCGAGGATGGAGCCGAGAATGATCGCCGGCGCGATCAGCGCCAGCACCCCGTCCACGGCCGTGGCTGCGACCTGCTGGCGCGTCGCCTTCGGCTCGACCGGAAAATTCTCGCGTATCGCCAGGATGCGGTTGAAGGCCATCAGCGACAGCCCCACCAGCACGCCGGGCACGAAGCCGGCCAAGAACATGCGTTCGACCGATTGCTGGGCAAGGAAGGCATAGATCACCAGCCCGATCGAGGGCGGGATCAGCGGCCCGACCACCGCCGAACACACGGTAACCGCGGCGGCGAATTCCGGCCGGTAGCCGCGCTCGCGCATCGCCTTGATCTCCACCGCGCCGAGACCGGCGGCATCGGCCACCGCCGCGCCGGAGACGCCTGCGAAGATCATCGAGGACAGCACGTTGACCTGCGCCAGCCCGGCGCGGAAATGGCCCACCAGCGCCGACGCGAAGGCGAAGATGCGGTCGGTGATGCCCACCGCATTCATCAAATTGCCGGCCATGATGAAGAAGGGCACCGCCAGCAGCGAGGGCTTGTTGACGCCGTCGAGGATTTGCAGCGGGGTGATGTAGAGATCGCCGCGGAATTCGCTGAAGGCAAACGCCGCGACCACCGCCGCACCGATGGCGATGGAGACCGGCACCCGCAGCAGGATGATGACGATGAAACCGAGGACGACGAGGGCGGCGGTCATGGCCTATTCATCCGCCGAATAGTGATGGTCCGGCATGATCTCCGGCCAGCCCAGCGCCGCCTTGGCCAGCTCGGCCAGCGCATTGAGAAAGATCAGCCCGCTGGACACCGCGAGCGGCCAGGTCAGGGTGAAGCGCTCCAGCTCCCAGCCCCAGGGCGTGATCACGCCGTCGATCACGCCCACCTGCGTGTCCAGCAGGCGCGGCATCTGCGACAGGATCACCCCGGTGACGACCAGGATCATCAGCGCCGCGAAATAGCGGCTGGCGACCATCGCCCCCGGCCCGATGCGGCGCATGACGAAATCGACCGCGATGTCCTTGCCGCGGCGATAGACGGCGAAGAAGCCCAGAAACGCCATCCAGACGAAGAACTGCATGGTCCAGGGATACATCCAGTAGAACGAGATGCCGACGGGCCGCCCGAGGATGGTGATGGTGGTGCCGATCAGCATCAACAGCAGGCACAGATTGGCCAGCACCAGGAAGAGCCGCGCCAGCCCTTCCAGCACACGGTCGAGTACGGGCAGGATTGCATTCATGTCAGCGCGATCCGGGACCGCCGGGAAGACGGCCCCGGACCCTTCTCAGTTCGTTGCCGCGGCGCGGGTGGCGGATACGGCCTCCAGGAAGCCCTCGGGCAGCTCGCCCTTCTTGGCCATGTCGGC
>RFIR01000174.1 GCA_003695135.1 Alphaproteobacteria bacterium
CGCCCGCGAGATCGAGCTGCGCCCCAACCGCATCGGCATCGACACCGGCCTGGTCTATGGCCGTCACCTTACCTGCCTGGTGCTCGAGGACGACAGGCTGTGGTCGCTGGAATCCGGCGGCCGGCGCGCGCTCGACCGACCCTGAGTCAGCGGCAGGCCGAGAATCCGCGGCTGCGGTTCAGGCGTTGACGGCGGCAAGGAACAGCAGGACGATTGCCGAGACCACGCACAGCCAGATCGCCACCTTCACGAAGCCGTGGAAGGTCCGTCTGTGGTCCTCGATATCCATGTCGCCATGCCTGTGAGACACCATCGCCATTTCTCCCGATTCGTCGATATTCCACCATGGCGCCTGCCGCGCCGGCAGCTCTTATAGCGAATCCATCGCTCCTGTCGTCACGCCAAATTGGCGCGGGTCTGCCAGAGGAAGGCACCGTCGGGCCCGGCGATCCGCTCCACCCGTCCCGCCAGCCGCAGCGCGTTCAGATGCGCCAGCGTCTCCGACAGCGCCAGCCCGTATTCGCGCTCGCCGATCTCGCGGCGAAACAGCACCACGAAACATTCCGGCGCGGTATGCGGCTCGGCCAGCAGCGCCTCCAGCCGCGCCAGCGCGCCCAAGTGATTCTCGATCAGCTGCCCCAGCCGCTGGCCGAGGCCGGAAAAGGGCAGCTTGTGGCCGGGCAGCACCAGCTGGCCGGGGCGGGCGAGCGTCTTCAGCCGCCGGCAGCTTGCCAGCCATTCGCTGACCGGATCGGCGTCCGGCTCGGAAGGGTAGACCCCCAGATGCGGCGAGATGCCGGGCAGGACCTGATCGCCCGCGATCACCAGATCGCCGCCGATCTCCCACAGCGTGGCGTGCTCGGGCGCATGGCCGTGGCCGACATTCACCCGCCAGCGCCGGCCGCCCAGCGTGATCTCGTCGCCTTCGCCGAGCCTCGTGTAGACGGGCGGCACCGGTGCCACCACATCGGCAAAGTTGAAGGGCCGCTCGCGGCTGCGGCGCGCCAGCAGATCGGGGTCCATGCCGGCGGCGCGCAGGAAGGCGAGGCTCTCCGGGCTCGGCACCTCCTGCACGTCGAGGGTGAGCATGCGCGCATAGAGCCAGGCGGTGCGGGTGGTGACCAGCTCCGCCCCCTGTTCGTCGTGGAACCAGCCGGCGAGCCCGATATGGTCGGGGTGGTGATGGGTGCCGATGACGCGCGTCACCGGGCGTCCCCGCAACGGGCCCGACAGCAGCGCCGCCCAGGCTTCGCGCGACTTCCCGGTATCGAAACCGGTGTCGATCAGGCTCCAGCCCGTGCCTTCGTCCAGCGCATAGACATTGACGTGATCGAGCGCCATGGGCAGCGGCAGGCGCATCCACAAGATGCCCTCGGCAATCTCCACCGCCTCGCCCGGCCCCGGCGCCTCCTCGACAAGGTGGCGGATCGGCTCTGCATCCAGAACCGTCACGCCCGCCCTCCTGGCCGGGTGCGGCACGGATCACTTTTCCGGTTTGCAAATATCCCCGCCGGAGGCTCCGCCGTCGCGGCTCGTGCACCGCCCGTCGATTTCGCACACCGGCTCATGCGCGAAGCTCCGCGGGATCGAACGCATAGAGCCCCTGCGCCCCGGCCCGGGCCTGTGCGCAAAGGGCGCCGGCCTCGGGCAGCAGCCGGCCGACATGCAGCCCGGCCAGTGCCGAGAGACCCGGGTCGATGCGTGCGGCGGCAGCGAGGTGATGGGCGCCCAGCATCAGCGCCAGCGCGCGCAGGAAGGGTGCGGCGCCGGCGGCGCGGTCGGTCATCTCGGCCGCCAGCATCCAGTCGGCGGTGCGCTCGATCTCGCCCAGCGCCGCGCGCATCGGCCCGGCCAGTGCTGCATCGGCCGCGTCGATGCCCGCGCCGATCTCGCCCAGAAGCCCGCGCAGCGCCGCCCCGCCATCGGCCAGCTTGCGCCCGACCAGGTCCATGGCCTGGATGCCGTTGGTGCCCTCATAGATCGCGGTGACCCGCACATCGCGGAAATACTGGGCCGCGCCGGTCTCCTCGACATAGCCCATGCCGCCATGCACCTGGATGCCGAGATCGGAAACCCGGCAGCCGGTCTCGGTGCCGAAGGCCTTGGCGATGGGGGTCAGCAGCGCGCCGCGCGCCGCCCAGCGGGCACGCTCCTCGTCCGAGTCGGCTGCCCGCGCCATGTCGAGGCTGAAGGCGCAGTCCAGACAGATCATGCGTGCCGTGGCCGTCAGCCCGGCCATCTCGCCCAGCATGCGCCGCACATCGGCATGGCCCTGAATGGTCGGCTCGCCATTCGGCGTGCGGCCCTGCCGGCGCTCGGCGGCGAAGGCCAGCGCCTGCTGAAGCGCGGCCTCGGCCACGCCCAGCCCCTCGACACCCACCCCCAGCCGGGCGTTGTTCATCATGGTGAACATCGCCGCCATGCCGGCATGCTCGGCCCCGATCAGCCAGCCGGTGGCGCCGTCGAAATCCAGCACCGCGGTGGGCGAGCCGTGCAGGCCCATCTTGTGCTCGAGGCTCACCGTGCGCAGGCTGTTGGCCGCGCCGGGATCGCCTTCCGCGCCGGGCAGGACTTTCGGCACCAGAAACAGCGAGATGCCCCGCGTGCCGGGGGCGGCACCGGGCAGGCGGGCCAGCACCAGATGGCAGATGTTTTCCGTCAGGTCGTGATCGCCCCAGGAGATGAAGATCTTCTGCCCCGTTACCGCGAATGTGCCGTCGCCATTGGGGCGGGCGGTGCTGCGCAGCGCACCGACATCCGAGCCCGCTTGCGGCTCGGTCAGGTTCATGGTGCCCGTCCATTCGCCCGAGACGAGCTTCGGCAGGTAGAGCGCCTTGATCTCCTCGCTGGCATGGGCGTGCAGCGCCTCGATCTGGCCCTGGGTGAGCAGCGGATTGAGCGACAGCGACAGGCAGGAGGCCGACAGCATCTCGCCCACCGCGCTGACCACGGTCATCGGCAGGCCCATGCCGCCATATTCGGGATCGGCGCCGATGCCGACCCAGCCGCCCTCGGCGATGGCGCGATAGCCCTCGGCATAGCCGGGGCTGGTGCGCACCACGCCGTTTTCCAGCCGCGCCGGATGCAGGTCGCCCGCGCGCTGCAGCGGGGCAAGCACGTTTTCGGCCAGCCGTGCCGCCTCGGCCAGCACCGCCGTCACCGTGTCCTCGGTCGCCTCGGCAAACAGCGTCGTCTCGGCGAGCCGATCGGCGCCGACGGTCTTCAGCGCCGTGCGCAGCTGCCGCAGCGGGGCACGATAGCTCATCTGGCCGCTCCTCTGGCACTTTGTCCGCCCCGGCGGTATCACAACCTCTCGGGCCGGGGCGAGACTAGGCGCTCGGCCCGTCGGGGACAAGAAGTCGCAACGAAGCCGGACATGCCACAGACGCGCCTGCTCAGACCGGATGCGGACGGGATCGCCCGGGCGGTGGCGCTGCTGCGCGCCGGGGAATGCGTGGCCTTTCCCACCGAGACCGTCTACGGCCTCGGCGCCGATGCCTGCAACGAACGCGCGGTCGC
>RFIR01000175.1 GCA_003695135.1 Alphaproteobacteria bacterium
CACGATCTGCCCGCCCAGCAGGCGGTCGGTCCCGGCATCGGCGACCAGCTTGATCAGCCCGCGCGTGTCGCGGGCCGCCAGCGCGCGCGGCACGTTGTCAAGCGCGATGATGCTGGTCTTGACCTCGTGGCCGGCCTTGACCGCCTGCGCCTCGCTCAGCCCGACACCCGCCACCTGCGGATCGGTAAAGACGACCCAGGGCATGGCGGAATTGTCATAGACCATCGGCTCCAGCCCAAGCGCGTTGTTGACCGCCACCTTGGCGCCATAGGCGGCCATGTAGACGAACCGGTCGCGGTCGGTGACGTCGCCGGCGGCATAGATGCCGGGCCGGGTGGTGGCCATGTCGGGGCCGACCCGGATCGCCCCGCGCCCATCGGTCTCGATGCCGAGCGCCTCCAGCCCCAGAGCGTCGGTATTGGCGACGCGGCCGGTGGCGGCGGCCAGATGGGTGGCGGTCAGGGTGTTCGTCTTGCCGTCGCGCTCGATGGTCAGCGCGACGCCGCCCGCTACCCGGGCAACCTCGCGATAGCTCAGGCCGGTCTCGACGGTGATCCCCTCGGCGCGCAGCGCTTGCGCCAGCGCCTCGCCCACCTCGGGCTCGGCCCCCGGCAGCAGGCGCGAGCGGGTGACCAGCGTGACCCTGACGCCGAGCCGCGCGGCCATCTGCGCCAGTTCGCAGCCGATATAGCCGCCGCCGAGCACGATCAGGCTTTCGGGGCGCTCGGGAAGGAACAGCAGCGCGGTGGAATCGAGCACCTCGACCGTCCCGATGCCGGGAATGTCGGGCATGTGCGGGCGCGAGCCGGTGGCGATGACGATGCGGGAAGCGGCAATGATCCGCCCGCCGAGCTCTACCCCGCCCGCGACCAGCCGCGCCGGGCCTTCGTCGATGTAGTCGATGTTTTCGTAGGCGGGAAGCAGGTCGATGTATTTCTTCGCCCGCATCTCCGCGACCAGCGCCGCGGTTCCCTGAACCAGCGCCGGCCAGTCCACCGTATGGGTGCAGGGGCCGATCCCCGGAAACCGCCCCGCCGCACTGCCGCCATGCACGGCCTCTGCGGCGCGGAACACCGCCTTGGAAGGCACGCAGCCGACCTTGACGCAGGTCCCGCCGATGGTGCCGTTGCCGATCAGCGCCACCCGCCTGCCCGCCTCGGCCGCGGTGATGGCCGCCGAGAACCCGGCCGAGCCGGCACCGATCACGATCAGGTCGTAGGCGCCGCTGCCGCCGCCACAGCAATCCATCATTTTCAGTATTCCCCTGTATCCCGGGCCCTTGGCCGAAGGGTCAGGAGATAGACGATCGCGCCAATTCCGATCATCGGCAGCGCCATGTTGGCCAGCCAGGGCAGGAGGCCGAAATCGTAGGTCCAGCAGCATCCCATCATGTCGGATCTCCCTTTGTCATCTGCCTCAAACGCCGGTTTCCGCGCCGGCGGGCATCGTTGCTCATGGCCGAGGCAAATCCCGGCAACGGCGCGAGATCGCTTGGCGCAACATCGGGTCGAACCGGAAGCGACGGAAAGCGGCGGTGACGGTGCCGGGGATTGCCATCGCGAGCCGGGATCGGCCGCCGGCCGTCAGAGGACGCCATCGAAGGCCTCGCGCGCGCTCTCTTTCTTGCTGGTCCCGGTCCTCGTGCCGGCATCCGGCGCGCCGTCCTCGCAGCAGGCGGTGGCATCCACCGCTTCCGCCGCAGCCCTGCGGCGGCGGCGCAGGATCGCGCGCACCGCGATGAAGGCACCGACCGCGGCGATGATGACCGCGATCCAGCCCAGACCGCTCAGCCAGCCGCCGATCGCACCCAGCGCCCCGGCCAGGAACGCGCTGAAACCGCAGCAGATCACCATGACCGGTGCGGCGATGAGGAAGGCCAGAAGCCCCCCCTGATGGTCGTCCCGCATGATCCTCTCCTGATCAGGAATTGTTTGCCGGCGCCTCGTCCTCGATGCGGCGGGCGGGATAGCCGTACTGGGCCGGGGCGGCGATCAGCTGATCGAGCGTCGCCTTGGCATCGTCGTACCTGACCACGAAATGCGCCAGCTGCGCCTGCGGGTCGTAATAGCCGCCGACGATGTCGGCGCTGGGGATCGAGGTGATCGCCTGCGCGGCGATATAGGGACAGGAGGCGCAGTAGAGCCCGGTCACCTCCAGCGTGGCGGTGCGTTCCTCCGCACCCGCCGCCGCGGGAAGGAGCAGGGCCAGTGTCGTGGCGAGAAGCGTTGCTTTCATGGCGTGGTTTCCTTCAGGATCAGAACGGGTTGAGAAGCGAGGGTGCGAGATAGGGGAAGGCCGTGGCGACGACCATGATCGCGGCGGCGACCCACAGGATCGTGCGCATCACCCGGCGATTGACCGGCCGCGCGCAGCTGCCATCGGCGCAGGCCGCTGCCGGAACCGGGCGGTAGGCCTTCCAGAATCCGTAACCGATTGTGGCTGCGGCAAAGGCAAGGAAATACCAGTGATACTGGTAGAGCTCGGCCAGGCTGCCGATGAAGACGCCGGTCACACCGAGGCTGACCAGCGCCAGCGGCAGGATGCAGCAGGAGGTCATGGCCAGCGCGCCAAGAACCCCCAGCCCGGTCGTCGCCCATGCCTTCCTGTCCGCCTCCGGCCCCGTATCGAAGGCGGACGCCTGCTCTCCCGATGCGGTTTCGCTCATGATCGAATCACCCTTGCTGTGTTGATGGAGGACAGATAATCTCTGTAGCCGGTACAGGCTCAAGGGAGCGCCCCATGGCAGGCAATCACGGATCGGTGAGGGCGCTGCGCCGGTCGGATCTGGCCCGGCTGACCGGCTGCAATCTGGAGACCATCCGCTACTACGAGCGCATCGGGGTGATGCCGGAGCCGCCGCGGACCGCCGCCAATTACCGGGCCTATGACGAAACTCATGTCGCACGCCTGCGCTTCGTGATGCGGGCGCGCGATCTGGGCTTTTCGCTCGACGAGGTGCGTGATCTGCTGGCGCTGGTCGATGGCGGGGCGCAGAGCTGCGCCGAGGTGCGCGCGATGGCCTCGGCCCATCTCGAGGCGGTGCGCGAAAGGATCGCCGATCTTCGCCGGATCGAGACCGTGCTGGCCGAGACGGTCTCGCGCTGCTCGGGCGAGGACGTGCCGGAATGCGCGGTGATCGACGCGCTGGCAGGGCAGGGGTGATCAAGGTTTCGTCCGATGCCATGCAAGAGGCATCGGGCTATCTCTGCGGTTCCGGTCCTGTCCTCCGCGATCAGTTCGAGGCCAGCTCCGCCAGAGACACGCAGTCCTGAGCGGGACCGCCACGGCAAAGCGAACTGCAGGTCTCGACGAGTTCCTGAAGCTGTTTCTCGAGGCGGTGCATCTCGGCAAGCCGGTCGCGCACCGACGCCAGATGACGGGCGGCAATGTCGCGTACCTCGCTGCAATCCTTGTCCGGGCTGACCGAGAGGGTTGACAGGAGCCGGACCTCATCGAGCCCGAATCCGAAACTCCGGCATTGGCGTATGAATTTCAGACGCCTGATATCCCGGCGCGTGTAGCGCCGGTGCCCGGCCGGGCTGCGGCGCGCGGGCGGGATCAACCCGATCTCCTCGTAGTAGCGGATCGTTGGGGTCGACAGCCCGGCCGCTTCTGCCACGGCGCCGATCGAGAGCACGGGATCGTGATGGGGCACGAAAACCTCCACGCTTGCACCTCAAGTTGCTTGAACTCCTATCCTTGCGCCATCGCGTCATCGGCGCAAGGTCACTGCCCGCCAGCCGAAGCGGAGCGAATTATCGATGGGAAAGCGGACAATGCAGGTCAAAAGCTTGACCCCACGTGAATGGGGCAAGGCCCTTGTTCTGGGCGTCGCCAACGGTATTGCGCTGTCGATCGTCATGGTGACGATGATGAAGCTGGGGGCCTCGCCGCTTCCCAAATCGCTGGGACTGGCCTTCGCCGAAACCCTGGCCGGTCGTTCCTTGCCTTTGCCGGTCGGGCTGTTGTTGCATCTGGCCTATGTCACATTCTGGTCGATGGCCTTCGTGGCCGTGTTCCGTGACAGCCTGACCCTGCGCAACGCGCTGATTCTGGCGCTTGTCCTGTGGATCGTTGTGCTGGTCGTGTTCTTCCCGGTCGTGGGATGGGGGTTTCTCGGGCTCGGTGTCGGCCCGCAGCTGATCATCGGTGCCTTCGTACCCCATCTCCTGTTCGGCCTGTTCCTGTGGGGTCTGACGCGCGTCTTCTTTCCCGCTTCGGGGGAGGAATTGTCGTCGAAGGGCAGCCGCTGAGTTCCAGCGCGAAGTGCAACATCTGCCGCCTTGATGCGTCAGGTAGATCCAGGTGCCGTCGCTACCCTGTCCGGACAGGCTGCTTGAAACCACCGATATTTTTTACCCGCTCCGGACCGCCTCAGCCGGGCAGCGCCGCCGCCAGCGCCCGGCCGAGCTTGTCGACCACCTCGCCGATCTGGTCGTCGGTGATGATGAAGGGGGGTGCGAGCAGCACGTGATCGCCGCGCCGCCCGTCGATGGTGCCGCCCATCGGGTAGCAGATCAGCCCGGCCTCGAACGCCGCCTTCTTGATTGCCTTGTTGAGGCCGAGCGCGGGGTCGAAGGGCTCCTTGCTGTCGCGATCGGCAACGATCTCCAGCCCGCGGAACAGGCCGCGCCCGCGGATGTCGCCGACATGCGGGTGCTGGCCGAAGGCCTCCCGAAGCGCTGCGGCGAAGGTCTCGCCCATTACCGCGCAACGGTCCACCAGCCCGCCATCGGTGAGCTTGGACAGCACCGCCAGCCCCGCCGCCGCCGCGACTGGATGGCCCATATATGTGTGGCCGTGCTGGAAGAAGCCCGAGCCTGCCTCGATCGCCTGATAGACGGCCCGTGAACAAAGCATGGCGCCGATCGGCTGATAGCCGCCGCCCAGCCCCTTGGCGATGGCGCAGATGTCGGGGGCCACCCCGTCCTGTTCGCAGGCAAACAGCGTGCCGGTCCGCCCCATGCCGCACATCACCTCGTCGAGGATCAGGAGGATGCCGTGCCGGTCGCAGATCTCGCGGATGGCCCGGAAGTAGCCCGGAACCGGTGGCACCGCGCCGGCCGTGGCCCCCACCACCGGCTCGGCGACGAAGGCGATCACCGTCTCCGGCCCCAGCCGGGCGATCTCGGCCTCCAGCTCGGCGGCGAGCCGGGCGACATAGGCCGCGTCGCTCTCGCCCGGTTGCCGGTCGCGGTATTCATAGCAGGGCGAGACATGGGCCACGTCGATCAGGAGCGGTGCGAACTGCGCCCGGCGCCATTCGTTGCCGCCGGTGGCCAGCGCGCCGAGCGTGTTGCCGTGATAGCTCTGGCGGCGGGCGATGAAGTTCCGCCGCTGCGGCTGGCCGATCTCGACGAAATACTGCCGCGCGAGCTTCAGCGCCGCCTCCACCGCCTCCGAGCCGCCGGAGACCAGATAGACCCGGTCGAGATCGCCCGGTGCGTGCGCGATCAGCTTGTCGGCCAGCGCCTCGGCGGGTTCGGAGGTGAAGAAGCCGGTATGGGCGTAGGCCATCTTCTGCGCCTGCTGCTGGATCGCCGCGATGACGTCGGCATCGCCATGGCCGAGGCAGGAGACCGCCGCACCCCCCGAGCCGTCGAAATAGCGCCTGCCATCGGCGCCGATAAGGTAACAGCCCTCGCGGCCGGTGGCGACAGGCGGCTGAACCCGGGTGTGGCGGTGAAAAACATGGCTCATGGCGGGTTCCTTCAAGAGACGAGCGGGCGGCCGATGGCGCGGGCCGCGGCGATGATGCGGGCGACGTTTTCGGCGTTGTCGGCGGCAAGGGTGCCGTCGGGCCGCTGGGTGTTGTTCTCGAAGCCGATGCGGGCATCGCCGCCCATGGCGATGGCCGCGCAGGCAACCAGATGCTCGTACCGGCCGAAGGCGCAGACCGCCCAGCGCGGAAAGTCGCTGCCCAGCGCCGCGACGAAGGGTGCCAGCCCGGCCGGCAGGGCCGGGCGTGGCGGTGCGTAGCTGCCCATGACCAGCAGCACGTCGCGCATCGCGCCGGGTATCACGCCGCGGTCGAGCCAGCCGCGCAGCGCCGCGAGGTCGGCGGTGTCGTAGAGGATGTGCTGGACCCGGATCCCGGCCTCACCGGCAAGGGCATAGAGGCGGGCGGCGGTCCGCGGGTCGCGCTGCATCTCGCGCACCGAGACGCTGGCCGCCTCCGGCACCAGCGCCGCCAGCGTGGCGAACTGCGCCGCGACGTCGAATCGACCCGCCGCCTCGGTGGTGATCTGGATCGCCATGCCGGGCGCCGCGTCGGCCACCGCCGCCATCGCCTCGCGATAGCGGCCGGGATCGAGCGTGTGCCGGCCCTCGCGGTCGCGGACATGCAGGTGGATTTCCTGCGCGCCGGCCGCCTGGCAGGCCGCGGCGGTGGCCGCGATTTCGTCAATGGAGATCGGCAGTTGCGGATGGTCGGCCTTGCTGCGCCGGGCGCCGGTCGGGGCGACCGTCAGCCGGGTCGTGGCGCTGAACGGGTCCCGGCCGGGATCTTGCGTCATCGCCTCGCGACCCGCATGCGATACCGGTGGCGGGGTCCGGCGCGTCGCGGCGAATGACGGGTGCTGGGACATGGTTCGGGCTTGCTTTCGCGGGCGGCGCCCCGTGACCTGACGGGACTTTGACCCGGCTCTTGAAACATATGTTTCTCGTATTGACAAGGCTTAAAACAGATGCGAATTGGTGTTTCAAAAGGGAGGGATTCGTGCAGGTCACTGTCGCACCGAAGAACAGGACCACGCGGGAGGACATGACGACGCTGGAAGACAGGATTGCGCGCCGATACAGCGATCTCAGCGCCAGGCTGAGAGAGGCGGCCGATTTTGTCGCCGGCAATCCGGTCGAGGTCGCCACGCGCTCGCTCAGATCGCTGTCGTCGGCCAGCGGGGTGTCGCCGGCGACCTTCTCGCGGCTGGCACGGGCGCTGGGATTTTCCAGCTATGAAGAGCTGCGCGAGCTGAGCCGCAGCGCGGTGGGCGAGCGGGTGCTGACCTTCTCGGAAAAGGCCAGTCGGCTGCGCGCCGATGCGCGCGCGCGGATGACGATGATCGAACGGCAGGCCGCGGCCTGCATCGGCAACATCGCCGATCTGGAAAAGAACATGGACCGGGAACGGCTGCGCGAGGCGGTCGACCGGCTGGGCAGGGCGCGCAACGTGGTGCTGTTCGGCGCCTTCGGTTCGACCGGCATCGTGGAATACATGGCCTATCTGGCCAATTACTTCACCGCGAACTGGGTGCTGGCCGGGCGCATGGGCGCCTCGCTGGGCGCGGCCCTGGCCTCGATCGGGGCCGAGGACATGCTCATGGTGGTGACGAAATCGCCCTATGCGAAGCGCGCCATTCTCGCCGCCGAGATCGCCCGCGCCGCCGGTGCCGGCACCATCGTGATCACCGACAGCCATTCCTGCCCGGCGATCAAGCATGCCGACCTGGCCTTCATCGTCCCCTCCGACAGCCCGCAGTTCTTTTCGTCCTATGCCGCCACCCTGGTCCTGCTGGAGACGATGATCGCCATGCTGGTCGCCCGGCTCCAAGGCGATCCCGCCGACCGCATCCGCGCGGTCGAGGAACGCAACCGGAGGCTGGGCGAGTTCTGGCACAACTGAACCACCGAACGACGACACGAAACCACAAGCAGCAAGCAAGGGAGAAGACCATGTCCATGAGACTGAAGATCGGAGCGGCCGTGCTGGCGGCCTCGGCGCTGGCGGCGCCGATGGCCGGCGCGCAGCAGTTCATCACCATCGGCACCGGCGGCGTGACCGGCGTCTACTATCCGACCGGCGGCGCCATCTGCCGGCTGATGAACAAGAACCGCAAGGAATCGGGCATCCGCTGCTCGGTCGAA
>RFIR01000176.1 GCA_003695135.1 Alphaproteobacteria bacterium
GAGGCCGCGCAGGCCCGCCCCATACCGCCCGAGCGCTGGAGCGAGCCTTACGTGATGCGGGTGGCCTTCGGCCATTCCATCGCCGTGACCCCGGTGCATCTGGCCGCGGCCTATGCGACGCTGGTCAATGGCGGGCTGCGGGTGCGCCCGACGCTGTTGCGCGATGCCGCCCCGCCTGGCGAGGAAGACCGGGTGATCGCGCCTGCGATCTCGCGCGCCATCCGCGCCATGCTGCGCAAGGTGGTGACCGAGGGCACCGGCAAGGGCGCCGATGTCCCCGGCTATCTGGTCGGCGGCAAGACCGGCTCGGCCGAGAAGGTCGGCCCCGGCGGCTATCAGCACGACCGGCTGCTGTCCACCTTCGCCGCCGTGTTTCCGGTCAGCGATCCCCAATATGTCCTTGTGATTTCGCTCGACGAACCCGAAATATTCGCTGCGGGCCGGATGCGGCGCACCGCGGGCTGGACGGCGGCGCCGCTGGCGGGGCTGGCCATCGCCAGGCTGGCGCCGCTTTTGGGGCTGCGACCGAAACCCGAGATCGCGCCCGAAAGGGATGCGCCGGCATTGATGGTGCGACGTTGAGCGGAGCGATGACGCAAACCGGGCGGAAAATGCGGCTTTCGGCCCTCGGTGCGGCCGAGGGGGGCGAGCTGCGCCCCGCCGGTGCCGATCCGCAGATCACCGGTCTTTGCGTCGACAGCCGCGAGATGCAGGCGGGCGCGCTTTTTGCCGCGCTGCCGGGCAGCACGGTTCACGGGGCCGAGTTCATTCCCTTCGCGCTGCGCATGGGGGCCGCGGCGGTGCTGACCGATGCCGCCGGCGCGGCGCTGGCCGGGCCGCTGCCGGTCCCGGTCATCGTGCATCCCGATCCGCGCCGAGCGCTGGCGAAGGCCGCCGCGGCCTGGTTCGGCGCCCAGCCCGAGGTGATGGTCGCGGTCACCGGCACCAGCGGCAAGACCTCGGTGGCGAGCTTCACCCGCCAGATCTGGCAGGCGCTGGGCTTTCGCTCGGTCAATTTCGGCACCGCCGGGGTCGAGGGCTCGGTGCAGGCGTCGCTGTCGCTGACCACGCCCGAGCCGATCACCCTGCACCGGCTGCTGGCCCGGCTGGCGGGGGAGGGGGTCAGCCATGCGGCGATGGAGGCCTCCTCGCACGGGCTCGAACAGCGCCGGCTCGACGGCGTGCGGCTCGCGGCCGGCGCCTTCACCAATCTCAGCCGCGATCATCTCGACTATCATGACGGGCTCGACGACTATCTCGCCGCCAAGCTTGGCCTGTTCGACCGCGTCCTGCCGCGCGGGGCGGCGGCGGTGATCAATGCCGACGATCCGGTGGCGCCGGTGGTCGGCCATGTCGCGCAGGGCCGCGGGCAGCGGGTCATCACCGTCGGGCGGGCCGAGGCTGCCAATATCCGCATCGAGGCGAGCGCGTTCACCGCCGAGGGCCAGCGGCTGCAGTTCCGCCATCAGGGGCGCGTGCATCGTGCCGATCTGGCGCTGATCGGCGGCTTTCAGGGCGCCAACGCGCTGATGGCCGCCGGGCTCGTCATCGGCTGCGGGGCCGAGCCGGATGCGGTCTTCGCCGCCCTGCCCGGGCTGGCCGGGGTGCGCGGGCGCATGCAGCTGGTCGGCCGCCGCGCCAACGGGGCTGCGGTCTATGTCGATTACGCCCACAAGCCCGCCGCCCTGGTCGCGGCGCTGACCGCGCTGCGCCCGCATGTGGCGGGCCGCATCGTCTGCGTCTTCGGCGCCGGCGGCGATCGCGACCGCGGCAAGCGCCCGCTGATGGGCGCGGCGGTGGCCGCCCATGCCGATGTGGCGATCGTGACCGACGACAATCCGCGCAGCGAGGATCCGGCGTCGATCCGCGCCGCCATCCTTGCCGCCTGTCCCGAGGCGAGCGAGATCGGCGACCGGGCCGAGGCGATCCTCGCCGGTGTCGATGCGCTGCAGCCGGGCGATGCGCTGCTGATCGCGGGCAAGGGGCACGAGACCGGGCAGATCGTGGCCGGCGATGTGCTGCCCTTCGACGATACCGAACAGGCACGTGCGGCCATCGCGGTGCTCGACCGGGAAGAGGCGGCAACGTGAGCGCGCTGTGGACGGCAGAGGAGGCGCGCGCGGCCACCGGCGGCGCCGGGCCGGGGGGCTGGGCCTGTTCGGGCATCTCGGCCGACAGCCGCTCCATTTCGCCGGGCGATCTCTTCGTCGCGCTGACCGACCGCCGCGACGGGCACGATTTCGTCGCCGATGCGTTTGCCCGCGGTGCGGCGGCGGCGCTGGTCTCGCATCGCCCGCCCGGGCTGCCGGCCGATGCGCCGCTGCTGATGGTGCCCGATGTGCTGGAAGGGCTGCGGGGCCTCGCCCGCGCCGCCCGCGCCCGCAGCGACGCCCGGGTGATCGCGGTCACCGGCTCGGTGGGCAAGACCGGCACCAAGGAGATGCTGCGCACAGCACTCGCCCCCCAGGGCCGGGTGCACGCGGCCGAGAAGAGCTTCAACAATCACTGGGGCGTGCCGCTGACGCTGGCGGCCATGCCGGCCGGGACCGATTTTGCCATCGTCGAGATCGGCATGAACCATGCCGGAGAGATCGCGCCGCTCAGCCGGCTGGCCC
>RFIR01000177.1 GCA_003695135.1 Alphaproteobacteria bacterium
CTCGGAACCGTGCTCGCGCCGATGGCATCGATCGCGCAGCCGCCGTGAACGCTCAATCCTCGTCGAGCGCCTCGACGGCCTTCTGCAGCTCGTCCCTGCTCACCGACCTGTCCGTGACCTGGGCCAGCTCGAGGATGTAGTCGATCACCTTGTCCTCGAAGATCGGGGCACGGATCGCCTGGACAATCTGTTCGTTCTGGCGGGCGAAATCGAAATACTCCTTCTCGCGGCCGCGATAGCGCATCGCCTGGCGCATGATGGCCTGGTTGAGCTCGGTCTCCGAGACCTGGACCTCGGCCTTCTGCCCGGCATCGGCCAGCAGCAGGCCCAGACGCACCCGGCGCTCGGCCAGCCGCCTGTGTTCCTCGGTGGGCTCGATCTCCCCGTGATCGTGGCCTTCCTCCTCGGGGTGCTCCTCGTGCCACAGCTGATGGGCGACCGATTTCGCCTCCTCCTCGACCAGCGATTCCGGCAGGGTGAAGCTGACCGTCTCGTCGAGCTGATCCATCAGCTTGCGCTTGAGCACGGCTCGGGCGGCATCCCTGTATTCCTGCTCCAGCCGCTCCGAGATCTGGCTGCGCAGATCGTCGAGGTTCTCCGCGCCGTATTTCTCGGCCAGTGCATCGTCGATCGGGGCGGGAACCGGCCTGCGCACCTCCTTGACGGTGCAGGAAAACACCGCCTCCTTGCCGGCGAGGTTCTTCGCGCCGTAATCCTCGGGGAAGGTGACGGTCACGTCCTTTTGCGTGCCCGCCTCGACGCCGATCAGCTGCTCCTCGAAGCCAGGGATGAAGCTTTCCGAGCCGAGGACCAGCGGAAAATCCTCCGCCGCGCCGCCATCGAAGGCCTCGCCATCGATGCGACCGACGAAATCGAACACGATCTGGTCGCCCTTCTCGGCCGGCCCCTCCTTGGGCTCGTAGGTCTCGGCCGAGCTGGCGAGGTTTTCCAGCGCCTCCTCGATCGCGGCGTCGTCGACCTCGACCACCAGCCGCTCCAGCTTCAGCGCCGAGAAATCGACCTCCGGCACCTCGGGCATCTTTTCATAGGACATCTCGAGGGTGAGATCCTCGCCCTCGGCCCATTTCTCGTTGGTGATCCTGATCTCGGGCTGCAGCGCCGGCCGGTCGCCCGATTCCTTGAAATGGGCCTGGATGGCGTCGTCGACCACCTCCTGCATGGCCTCGCCCAGCATCGACTTGCCGAAGAGCTTCTTCATCAGCGCCGGCGGCACCTTGCCCTTGCGGAAGCCCTTCATGTGGAAGTCCGCGCGCGCCGCATCGAGCTTGGCGGTCATCTTCTCTTCCACCACCCCGGCCTCGAGGGTGATCGAATAGCTGCGCTTGAGACCTTCGTTGAGCGTTTCGGTGACCTGCATTGCCGCGTCCTTCGTCTTCGTCCTGCCCGATTCGGCCGCCCGCGAATCGGAAAACCCTTCCCGGCGTCGTGGTGCGGGCGGAGGGACTCGAACCCCCACGCCTTGCGGCGCCAGATCCTAAATCTGGTGCGTCTACCAGTTCCGCCACGCCCGCGAATTCGGGGGCGGGTCCGCCGGCCCGCCTTTGGCTGCGGCTTCTAGCAGAGGCATGCGCGGAGGGTAAGCGGAAAATTCCGCCCCGCCGGCCCCATCATGCCCCCTGCCCGATCCCCTCCGCGGCGAAACGGTGGTATGATGAAACTGCGAAACCGTGAGGTGACAACATGAAAGTCGCGGAAACGATTCCGAAGCCGGCGATGAAGACCTTCACCGTGAAGGGCAAGACCATAGTCGAGGTCTTCAACGCGCTGGAGAAGCACAAGTGGTGGGGACGCTACCGATCCAACGAAAGCGCCCGCTGGACCGGCAGCGGCAAGATGATGAACCGGATCAGCGTGACCGCCAAGCCGGTCATCTATCTGCCGGTCTGGGCCAACTACAAGTCGGTGAACAAGCCGTCGCAGAAATCCTGGGACAAGATGCTCAAGGCGCTGAAAAAACACGAGGAACATCACCACACCATCTTCACCGAAGAGGTGGCGGCGTGGAAGAAGGAGATGGAGGCAGACGGCGACCAGTCCAAATCCGATGTCGAGGCCGCGTGGAAGGCGTTCAAGAAGAACACGCAGAAGGCGCAGGACGACTACGACAAGCGTACCAATCACGGCGAGAAGGAAGGGGTGGTTCTCGAGCAGCCCTGAGCGGCGCGAAGCCCCGGATCGCGCAGCACCGCCGGCAGCGCCTCGGGAAGATCCTCCGCGATCAGGCCGGGGCCGAAATATCGGGCGCATCCGACATGCAGCCAGGCGCCGGTCCCGGCGGCCTGCATCGGAGAGAAGCCGCGCGCCAGAAGCCCGGTGATGAATCCGGCCAGCACGTCGCCCGCGCCGGCCGTGGCAAGCCAGGGCGCGGCACGTTCATAGCAAGCGGCGTTGATCGCGCAGCTGCCATCGGGCGCGGCGATCACCGTGTCTGCGCCTTTCAGCAATACCACGCATCCGGCACGTGCAGCCGCCTCGCGCGCGGCATCGACCCTTGAAAAGGCTGGGCCCTTTGCGGCCGGCGCGTCGAGCCTGTCCCTGATGTCGGGAAACAGCCGGCCAAACTCGCCCATATGCGGGGTCAGCACGCAGCCTTCGTGAAGCAGGTCGAACAGCGCGGCCGGGTCGTCGCGAAAGGCGGTCAGCGCATCGGCATCGAGGACAACGGCAATCGGTCGCGTCGAGGGTGCGCCATGAATGCGCACCCTACCGGGGTCATCTCGATCCGCAACTAGTCGGTCTTCGCTACGGCCGTAGGGTGCGCCTTCAGGGCGCACCCCGCGCGCCACTCCTCGCCCATCCTCCCCGCCGCCGTAGGGTGCGCATTCATGGCGCACCGCGGGCGCCGCCGCCAGCACCGCCGGCACCAGTTCGCGCGCCCGCTCGATCCCCAGCCCCGGCCCGAGGCAGATCGCATTGACCTTCCGCGCCGCGATCTCCTCGTGCAGCCTTTCGACACCGCCGATCGGCGCGAGCATGATCGCATCGAGCCGTGCGGCGTTCTCCTGCAAGGCTGCCGGCGGACAGCCCACCGTCACGAGCCCCGCCCCGATGCGCAGCGCGCCGCGCGCGGCCAACCGGCCCGCGCCGCCCCGGCCCGGCCCGCCGGAGAGGATCAGGGCGTGGCCATGGGCGTATTTGTGACCCCCGGCCTTGCCCAGCCCGGGCGACGGGGCGGTCAGCCGGATGATGTCGCCCCCCTCGGACGCGGCAGGCGACGGCCGGGGCAGCCCGATATCGGCGATGGCGACCTTGCCGCAACGCGCGGGGCCATCGGCCAGGTAATGGCCGGGCTTGGCGGTGTGAAATGTGACGGTGAGATCGCAGCTGCAAGCCGCGCTGAGGCTGCGGCCGCTGTCCGAGCAGAGCCCGGAGGGGATGTCGACGGCCACGCATCGCGCCGGGACCGGATCACGCCGCCTGAGGCGCTCGATCTCCCTCAGCACCGGGATGAGATCGTCCCTGAGCGGCCGGGTCAGGCCGGTTCCGAACAGCGCATCGACGATCAGCGCGGGTGGAGCCGCGGCGACGGCATCGGCGGGCATGTCGAGCAGCCCCCCGGTTTGGCCAAGTCGCACCCACCGCTCGCAATTGGTGCGCGCATCGGGGGGCAGTCTGGCCTGATCGCCATAGAGATAGAGCGCGACCTCCCAGCCTCGGGCATGCAGCAGCCTTGCCACCACGAACCCGTCGCCGCCATTGTTGCCGGGTCCGCACAGCACCAGCGCGCGGTGCGCGGTCCTGGCCAGCTCCGGCCATTCCGCGAAAACCGCCTCGACCACGCCACGCCCGGCGCGCTCCATCAGCTCCAGCCCGGTGACCTCGCCGCTGGCAATGGCGGCCTGTTCGATGGCCCGCATCCGGGCTGCTGTCAGCAATTCCATCTCGGCACCTTCTCATTTTGCCCGCCCTTTGGGCAGAATGCCCAAAACATGGGCAGATTGGCCGGAATCTGCACCCGACACGTCCTCACGCACTCATATCCGTTTGAAACCGCCGGGGCGACGTGGTTTGGCGGCGCGGTGCAGCCCGCGCGACGCGATCCGCGGGCTGGAACGGATGTCAGGGGAGCGGGCCATGAAGAAGATCGAGGCAATCATCAAGCCCTTCAAGCTCGACGAGGTGAAGGAGGCGCTTCAGGAGGTCGGTATTCAGGGGCTTTCGGTGATCGAGGCCAAGGGCTTCGGGCGCCAGAAGGGCCATACCGAGCTTTATCGCGGTGCCGAATACGTCGTCGATTTCCTGCCCAAGGTGAAGATCGAGGTGGTGCTGGGCGACGAGCTGGCCGAGCCGGCGATCGAGGCGATCGTCAACGCGGCCAAGACCGGCAAGATCGGCGACGGCAAGATCTTCGTCTACCCGGTCGAACAGGCGATCCGCATCCGCACCGGCGAAGAAGGGCCGGACGCACTCTGACCGCAACAGGTCTATCCAGTTTTCCGAATGCGAAGGACGTCAAGATGAGCGACACGGAGAAGATGCTCGGCACCCTCACGGAGGAGGAAGTCGAATATGTCGATCTGCGCTTCACCGATCCGCGGGGCAAGCTGCAGCATGTCACGGTGATGGCCGATCTGGTCGATGAGGAATTCATCGAGGAAGGCTTCATGTTCGACGGCTCCTCCATCGCCGGCTGGAAGTCGATCGACCAGTCGGACATGAAGCTGCTGCCCGATGCCGCCTCGGCCTATATCGACCCGTTCTTTGCCGAGAAGACCCTGTGCGTGCACTGCAACGTGGTCGAGCCGGATACGGGCGAGCCCTATGAGCGTTGCCCGCGCGGCACCGCGACCAAGGCCGAGGCCTATCTGAAATCCTCCGGCATCGGCGACACCTCCTACTGGGGACCGGAGGCGGAGTTCTTCGTCTTCGACCACGTCCGGTTCAGCACCGAGATGAACAAGGTCGCCTACGAGGTCGATGCCGCCGACAGCCCGTGGAATTCGGACACCGACTACGAGGCCGGCAATCTTGGCCATCGTCCGGCCGTGAAGGGCGGCTATTTCCCGGTGCCCCCCGTGGATGCCGGTCAGGACATGCGCTCGGAGATGCTCTCGACCATGAAGCGCATCGGCATGAAGGTCGACAAGCACCACCACGAGGTCGCCGCCAGCCAGCACGAGCTGGGGCTGATCTTCGACACGCTGGTGGCGCAGGCCGACAACCTGCAGAAGTACAAGTATGTCATCCATCAGGTCGCCAATGCCTATGGCCGCACCGCGACCTTCATGCCCAAGCCGATCGCCGGCGACAACGGCACCGGCATGC
>RFIR01000178.1 GCA_003695135.1 Alphaproteobacteria bacterium
CGGTGCCATCCTTGTCTCCCTTCGCGCCGCAGTTTCTTAGCCCGGTGTCCGGGCGAAGGCGAGACGAAAACCGCGCCGGTTCGGAACAGAAGGACCAGCGGCGCCCCACCCCGGCCGATATGCCGGATCGGGTAGCGGACGAGCCGGCAGAAGATCATCGCCGGCAGGGCGGCGGGACCGAAGGGGGCCACGGGAAGGATGCGCGCGAATTCCGCCCTCTGGGGGAGGAACAGGGCAACGGTTCCGGCCGGCCGGACGACGAACAGAATGATCCTCCGTCTCGTCTCAGCCGCACACCCTGCCCGACATGCCGGCGGGCCGATGCTTCGGCATGGTCCGGGTGCACCATCCGGCGGGCGTTCGAGCGATATCCGTCTCGCCTCAGCCTTCCAGCGCGCGCGTCGCGGCCATGAAGGCGCGGATGCGGTCGGGATCCTTGATGCCGGGCGCCGATTCGACGCCCGATGACACATCGACCTGCCGCACCCCGGTCAGCCGGATCGCCTCGGCGACGTTTTCGGGGCGCAGACCGCCGGCCAGCATCCACGGGCGCGCCCAGCGCCGCCCGGCGATCAGCCGCCAGTCGAAGGCGATGCCGTTGCCGCCGGGCACCGGCGCCCCTTTCGGGGGTCTTGCATCGACGAGGATCTGGTCGGCGACCGCTTCATAGACGGGCAGCATGTCGAGATCGGCGGCCTCGGCGATGCCGAGCGCCTTCATCACCGGCAGGCCGGTCATCTCGCGCAACGCCGCCACCCGCTCCGGCGTCTCATGGCCGTGCAGCTGGATGATGTCGATCCCGGCCCGGTCCAGCACCGCGCCGATCAGCGCATCGTCGGGATCGACGAAGAGGCCGACCCGCGCCAGGCCGGGCCGGACCGAAGCGGTCAGCTCGGCGGCGCGTTCCGGCGTCAGGCAGCGCGGAGAGCGGGCGAAGAACACGAAGCCCAGATAGGCCGCCCCCGCCTCCTGCGCCGCGGCAAGCGCAGCTTCATCGGTCAGCCCGCAGATCTTGACCCGAATCATTCCAGCAGCGCCAGGACCTCGTCCTTGACCTCGCCGCGCTGGCTGCGCAGCTCGGCCAGCTCGCGCTCCAGCTCCTGGATGCGCCGGCGCGCCTGCGCCGCCTCGCGCCGCTGGCGCATCTCGCGGCCCCATTCCAGCACGTAGCCCAATGCGACACCGAGCAGCAGGGCGAGCAGGATCACCAGGAACAGCGGCATCTCGACCGAGCGCTGGAACAGCCCGCCCAGCGCGTCCGGCATCAGTCGGAGCGTGACGAAGCCCCGGTTCGCCAGGGCCAGCAGGACGACGAATACCAGGATCACCGCCAGCAGCAGGTAGCGGACATAGCGCATCGGCTATCACTCCGTCACAGATGTTCCGGCAAATGCCGGTCGCGCGGCGGGTTTACGCCTCGTTGAGCCGCTCGCGCAACAGCTTTCCGGTCTTGAAGAACGGCACGCGCTTTTCATCGACCTGCACCGCTTCTCCGGTACGCGGGTTGCGACCGATCCGTGCCTCGCGGGTCTTGACCGAAAATGCACCGAATCCACGCAGTTCCACCCTCTGGCCGCGAGCCAGCGCCGCGGTGATCTCGTTGAAGATGGTCGAGACGATCCGTTCCACATCGGAGTGATAGAGGTGCGGGTTCTCGTCGGCAATCTTCTGGATCAACTCCGATTTGATCATTCGGTTCACCATCCCTGTTCGCGGCGCTTCTGTGGCGCCGACCCCTGAACGTGGCATGGCCGGGGCGGTTCGTCAATGTGCCGCGCGTCTCAATCGGGCATGATTTCAAGGCGTTGACCGGTTTCGGCTGCTGCTGTTGCGCGCGGGTTGCGGTGCGATCCGCCGATTGGGACGGGGCGAGGCCGCGCTACTGCATCCCGGCCAGCCGCAACCCCTCCTGCAGGCGCTCGAATCCCGGTCCGATCCAGCCCAGACCGCGATCCAGCCCGGCAAGCGTGGTCGGCGGGCCGGAACTCGCGGCACGGAACTTGCCCAGCATGTCCGTCGCTTCGCCGACCCGCCCGTCAAGCGCCAGCGCCGAGATCAGGGTCAGGGTCGCGATGCGGTCCTCGGGCGCTGCAGCCAGCGCCCGGTTGAGCACTTCGATTGCCGCGTCGTAGGCCCCGAACTGCAGATAGGCCAGACCCAGGTATTTCTGCTTGACGAAGGGGCGGAACAGCGGGTTGAGCCGGAGCGCGTAGCGGAAGTTCGGCACCGCCTCCTCGGCGCGGCCCTCGGCCATGCGGACCAGCCCGGCACAGACATAGCCGCAATCCATGTTCGGATTGAGCCGCATCGCCGTCTCGCAGGCGGTCATGCCGCGCTCGGGCTGGCCGATCCGGGCATAGCCGGCGCCGATCATCCAGTAGGCCTCGGCATTGGCAGGATCGAGCGCCGCTGCCTTCAGCGCGGCTTCCAGCGACAGGCGTGCGGAATCGGGGCGGGAGACCTCGGGAATCCGCATCTGGCTTGCGGCATAGTGCACGAAGGCAAGCCCGCTCCAGGCCTGCGAGATACTTGGATCGCGGGCGATTGCATCCGACAGAAGCCTGAACGCCTCGCGGAAATCGTCCGGACCGCTGTGGTTGTAGAGGATCACGTTGCCGCGCAGCGCCATGGTCCAGGCATCGCGCAGCGATTCGGGGCCGTGGCGCCGGTTCTCGGCCGAGCGCAATTCGGCGCGCAGCACCGAGGCGATGCGTCCGGTGACGCTGTCCTGCACCGAAAACAGCTTGTCGAGCGGCGGGTCGTAGCGATCCGACCACAGATGCGCGCCGGTCTCGCCGTCGATGAGCTGCGCGTTGATCCGTACAGTATCGCCGTCGATGCGGACGCTGCCTTCCAGCACGTAGCGCACGCCAAGTTCGCGGGCGACCGCCTCGGCCGAGACCTGCCGTCCGCGAAAGGTGAACATGGTGCTGCGCGACATGACGAACAGGTCGCGGATGCGCGAAAGATCGGTGATCAGATCCTCGGTGAAGGCGTCCGCCAGGTAATCCTGTTCGCGATCGCTGGAGAGGTTGGAGAACGGCAGCACGGCCAGCGACAGCCGCGGCGGCGTGTCGGGCGTTTCCGCAGGGTCGGGACGGGTCAGCCAGTAGGCCGCGATCCCGGCGAGAAGCACCAGCAGCGCAGCCGCGATGATCCCCAGCACCTCGCGACGACCGATCCGCGGGCGACCGGGCAAGTCGGCGTCAGCTTCGCCATCGTCGAGTTCGGCCACAAACCGGAAGCCGCGCTTGGGCAGGGTACGGATGAAGCTCTGATGGCTGCGGTCGTCGCCAAGGGCCCGGCGGACCGAGCGGATCTGCGTGCTCAGCGCGGCGTCCGAGACGATCCGTCCCTGCCACAGCTTCTCGTTGAGCTCCTCCCGGCTGACGATCCGGCCGCGATTCTCGATCAGATAGCGCAGCAGCTCGAAGGCCTGCGGTTCCAGCGGCACCGGCTCGCCGGACCGGATCAGCCCGCGATCGGGATCGAGCTCGAACTCGCCGAAACAATAGGACACGGGCTCTGCACCCTCCAAGTAACGGAAACTCAGAAAAAAATCAGAAATCCTCAACCCGTCCTCAAGCGGATCGCGACAGATTGTAGCAGCCTGCCGGGTGGGAGCAAGCCTCACGCCATCACGGGCCGGTGGGGACCTCCGGCAAAGGGAAGGAAGACGAATATGTTTGCAAAGCTTCTCAACGGTCTGGCCGGGCTGGCCGTGGCGTCCATCCTGGCGACCTCGGCGCTTGCCGAGAGCGACATGGAAAAGGCGCTGGCTGGCGGCGCGGTCAGGCTGAGCTCCGACCAGATCGTCGCGCGGCTGGCCGGGAACACGGTGACGTTCGAATTCGCCAAGAACGGCGACCGCTGGCTGGTCTTCTATGACGAAGGCAACGGCATGGCGCTGAGGAAGGTGGGCACCGACAAGGTCATCGAGGGCTTCTACGCCACCACGCTCGACGACCGGATCTGCTTCGGCATCACCGCCAAGAGCCCGATGCGCCTGCGCTGCCTCGGCGTTCTGGACGTGGGCGGCCAGCTGCAGAAATACGAAACCGATGGCAGCCTGCGCGGTCGCGTTGTCGAGATGACCGCGGGCAACTCGACCTGAGACCGGAGGCGCGCGAATCGAAAGGGGCCCCGCGGTGGTTCCGCGGGGCCCCGATTTTGTTGCGACGGCCGGCCGGCCTCAGCCCTTTTCGCGTTCCTTCAGCGCGGCGCCGAGGATCTCGCCCAGCGAGGCGCCCGAATCGGAGGATCCGTACTGTTCCACCGCCTCCTTTTCCTCGGCGATCTCGCGTGCCTTGATCGACAGGCCGATCTTGCGGTTGGCCCTGTCGATATTGGTCACCCGCGCATCGACCTTGTCGCCGACCGCGAAACGTTCGGGCCGCTGATCGGCACGGTCGCGGGCAAGGTCGGAGCGGCGGATGAAGCTCTTCATGCCGTCATATTCGACCTCGATGCCGCCATCCTCGATCTTGGTCACCGTCACCGTGACCACCGCGCCGCGCTTGATGGTGCCGGTGGCCGAGACGAAGGGATCGCCGGCGAGCTGCTTGATGCCGAGCGAGATCCGTTCCTTCTCGACATCGACATCGAGCACCACCGCCTGGACCACATCGCCCTTGTGGTAGTCCTTGATCGCCTCTTCGCCCGACCGGTTCCAGTCGAGATCGGAGAGATGCACCATGCCGTCGATATCGCCTTCCAGACCGATGAACAGGCCGAATTCGGTGATGTTCTTGATCTCGCCCTCGACATGGCTGCCCGGCGGGTAGTTCTCCTTGAACGCCTCCCACGGGTTCTGCTGGCACTGCTTGAGCCCCAGCGACACCCGGCGCTTGGCCTCGTCGACATCGAGCACCATCACCTCCACCTCCTGGGAGGTGGAGACGATCTTGCCCGGATGCACGTTCTTCTTGGTCCAGGACATCTCCGAGACATGCACCAGACCCTCGACCCCGGCCTCGAGTTCGACGAAGGCGCCGTAATCGGTGATGTTGGTGACCCGGCCGGTCCATTTCGACCCGATCGGGAACTTGGCGGCGACATTGTCCCAGGGGTCTTCCATCAGCTGCTTCATGCCGAGGCTGATGCGCTGGGTCTCCTTGTTGATCTTGATGACCTGCACCTTCACGGTCTGGCCGATGCTGAGGATCTCGGAGGGGTGATTGACCCGCCGCCAGGCCATGTCGGTGACATGCAACAGCCCGTCCACGCCGCCCAGATCGACGAAGGCGCCGTAATCGGTGATGTTCTTGACCACGCCTTCGATGACATCGCCTTCCGACAGGCGGTTGACGATCTCGGCGCGCTGTTCGGCGCGGCTTTCCTCCAGCACCGCGCGGCGCGAGACGACGATATTGCCGCGGCGCCGGTCCATCTTGAGGATCTGGAAGGGCTGGGGGATGTGCATCAGCGGCGTGGCGTCGCGCACCGGGCGGACATCGACCTGGCTGCCGGGCAGGAACGCGACCGCGCCGCCGAGATCGACGGTAAAGCCGCCCTTGACCCGGCCGAAGATGGCGCCCTCGACGCGCTTGTCTTCCGCATAGGCTTTCTCGAGCCGGTCCCAGGCTTCCTCGCGCCTTGCCTTGTCGCGGCTGATCACCGCCTCGCCGCGGGCGTTCTCGACCCGCTCCAGATAGACCTCGACCTCGTCGCCCACCGCGATTTCCGGCTCCTGGCCGGGCTTGGCGAATTCCTTCAGATCGACCCGGCCTTCCATCTTGTAGCCGATGTCGATGATGGCCTGTCCGGCCTCGATGGCAAGAACCCGGCCCTTCACCACGGTCCCTTCCTCGGGCGTGAGCAGCTCGAGCGATTCGTTCAGAAGGGCTTCGAATTCTTCCTTGCTGGGGGCAGCATGCATTCAGTCGTTCTCCAATCCGTTCGGTTTGTCCGGCCGGCCGGTTGTCTCCGGCGGTCTGTTCCAGGATGCCCTGCGCGATGGCGGCCCGAGAAAGCAACCGATGTCGGCAAAACAACAAGGGCCGGGGCTCAAGCCCGACCCTGCCCGATGCGACCTTGCAGCCGTTCTTCTATGACAGCCACCGCCTGCGTGACGGCCGCGTCTATAGACAATTCCGTGGTGTCTAGCAAGACCGCGTCGGCAGCGCGTGCCATCGGCGCGTCGGCCCGGCCGCGGTCGCGTTCGTCGCGGCGCTTCAGATCGGCCATTACCTCGGCCTCCGACACCGTGGCGCCACTGCGCGCCAGTTCGGCATGGCGGCGCCGGGCGCGGGTGGCCAGATCGGCGGTGACGAAGAACTTCACTTCCGCCTCCGGGCAGATCACCGTGCCGATGTCGCGCCCGTCCAGCACCGCCCCGCCCGGCCGGCGCGCGAATCGACGCTGCATCTCGACCAGTGCCGCGCGCACCGACGGGATCGCCGCGACCATCGAGGCCGCCTCGGCCGCCTCGGCGCCGCGCAGTTCCGGGTCGTCGAGGTCCTCTGCCCGCAGGGCCCGGGCGCATTCGGTGGCGGTCTGCGCGTCGATCACCCCGCCGCCGGCGCGCAGCGCCTTCAGCCCCACGGCGCGATAGAGCAGCCCGGTATCGAGATGGGCAAAGCCGAAGCGGGCGGCCACGCCGCGGGCGATGGTCCCCTTGCCCGAGGCGGCCGGCCCGTCGATGGCCACCGTGAAGCGGTCAACCATGCGGCCGGCCCCGTCGCAGCAGGTAGCGGCGGAGGAGCAGCATGATCAGGGCGAGGAAGGCCAGCGTGGACAGCGCCGATTTCGTCACCGTCGCCGCCGAGGCCCAGCCGACCAGATCGGGGTCCAGCCCCTCCGGCCCCGCATCCAGCATGCGCGCGACCAGCAAGTTCTCGGTCCAGTCGCTCAGCGTCTCCACCGTGACGATGAGCGCCAGCGGCAGCTTCAGCCGCGCGGGCGCCAGCGCGATGAAGGCGAGGATCAGCGTGGCGCCGAGAAG
>RFIR01000179.1 GCA_003695135.1 Alphaproteobacteria bacterium
AATTATTTTCCAAATACTTTACGCGCGCGCGATCATGATGACCGGAAACCGGGCCGATTCAGCGGTTTGCATTCATGCCGGAGTTTTGCAGGGGGCTCTGTCAAACAGGTGAAAATCAGGAGCAAACTCCGCTGGCGCCACGATTTCGCCTCCGCCCGCGCACATTGGCACGGGCCGGCGCTGCCTGCCGCGATGCATGAGCGTCATGCCTTTCCGATCCCCAGCCTCTTGCCGCCCTTTCCCGACCGAGCCGGATGATCGCGATCGCCGGGCCCCTTCCCGCCCCTCGACACCCCCGGTTTCGAAAGCTTCGGGCATTCCCGCCAGACGGGTCGGTCGAAGGGGCGGCTGGTATGAGCCGGGTTACAGTCCGTCAACCAATGCGGCGGACATGCCGTATTGGCGTCGAAAAATCGCCCCCCACCGCCCGCTACAACCCTAGATCAGGAACAGGCCCGCCAATTCTCCGGTTACCGCGCCGTGTGCCTCTGGTTGCGGTAGTCGGCAAGGGCCTGCCAGAGTCTGAGTGGCGTAAAGGGCGGTGTCAGTTGCGTAACGCCCGTGTGTTCGAGTGCGTTCTGTATTGCAAGGCTTATCGTGGGAATGGCCGCGACCGATCCGGCCTCCCCACACCCCTTCACCCCCAGCGGGTTTGAGGGCGAGGGGACCGGATTGAACGCCGATTCCAGAAAAGGCAGCTGATCGGCCCGCGGCATGGCGTAATCCATGAATGACCCCGTCAGCGGCTGGCCGGTCTGCGGATCGAACACCGCCTGTTCGCAGATCACCTGCCCGGCGCCCTGGGCGACGCCGCCATGGATCTGCCCCTCGACGAGGAGCGGGTTGATCACGGTTCCGAAATCATCCGTGAACACATAGCGCAGGAGGCTGAGCGCGCCGGTCTCCGGGTCGATCTCCACCTCGGCGGCATGGGCGCCGTTGGGAAAGGTGGGATGGGTGTCGTTGACCTCGCCCATGCCCTCGATGGGTGCCTCGGCCGCCAGCTCGGCCAGCCCGACCTGCAGATCGGTGCCGCGGATGCGGAACACCCCGCCCTCCCCGGGCAGGAATTCGACATCCCGCGCCGCCACCTCCAGATGCTCGGCCGCGCGCGCCAGCCCCTTCTCGATCACCTCCTCGGCCGCCTTGATCAGCACGCGATGGGCCATGACCAGGCTGCGCGAGCCGCCGGTGCCGCCGCCGCCGGGCAGCGCGTCGCTGTCGCCTTCCAGAAGCTCGATATCGCCGATCGGCAGGCCCAGTTTCTCATGCACGATCTGCGCCCAGGCGGTGGCATGGCCCTGGCCGTTGGACTGGGTGCCGATGGCGATGGTCAGCCTGCCGTCCGCGCCCAGGGTCAGCCGCGCATTCTCGAAAGGCCCGCCGCCGGTGCGCTCGAAATAATAGGCGATGCCGATCCCGCGCAGCATCCCGCTTGCCTCCGCCTCGGCCCGGCGGGCGGGAAAGCCGGTGTAGTCGATGCGCTGCAGCGTGGCGTCGAGATTGGTCTCGGGGTCGAGGCTGTCGAAGGTCAGCCCGCCCACGGTCCGATACGGGACCTGATCGGGGCGCAGCAGGTTGCGCCGGCGCAGCTCGGCCGGGTCGATGCTCATATCCGCCGCCGCGCGGGCCATCACCTGCTCGGTGACATGGATCGCCTCCGGCCGGCCGGCGCCGCGATAGGCATCGGCCGGGGGCGTGTTGCTCACCACCCCGCGCACGCGGTGATACATGGCGGGCACGTCATACATGCCGCCCAGCAGGCCGGCGGAAAACAGGGTATGGACCGCCATGCCGGCGCTGGAGGCGTAGGCGCCGAGATTGGAGCGGCTGTCGGCGCGCATGGCCAGCACCCGGCCCGAGGCATCGAAGGCCGCCTCGACATCGGTGTCCAGATCGCGGCCCTGGGTGTCGCTGACGAAGCTTTCCGACCGCTCGCCCACCCATTTGACCGGCCGGCCCAGCCTTTGCGCCGAGACCGCGGCCAGCGCGTATTCGGAATACTCCATCAGCTTCATGCCGAAGCCGCCGCCGACATCGGGCGTATGGGCACGGATGCGGGCGGGCTCGACATTCAGCGCGCGGGCCAGCGCGTCGCGGGCCGAATGCGCGCCCTGATTGCTCATCCAGAACTCCCAGCGTCCGGTGTCGGAAAGGTAGCGGACGAGAAAGGCGCGCGGCTCCAGCGAATTGACCACCACGCGCTGGTTGACCACCCGGCAGCGCGCGACATGGGCGGCGCGGGCGAATGCGGCCTCGACCGGCCCGGCATCGCCGATCTCCCAGTCATAGACGACATTGCCGGGCAGATTGTCATAGAGTTGCGGCGCGCCCCCGGCCAGCGCATCGGCCGTGCCCGTGACCACCGGAAGATCCTCGATCTCCAGCTCCACCAGCTCGGCGGCATCGAGCGCGGCGTTGCGGCTTTCGGCCACGATCCAGGCGACCGGCTGGCCGACGAAGCGCACCCGGTCGGTGGCCAGGCGCGGCAGGGTGGGCGGATCCACCGGCTGGCCGTCGCGGCCGGTGATCGGGAACCGGCTGCTGATCGGTGGCATGTCGCCGAGATCGTCCGCCGTCAGCACCAGATGCACCCCGGGCGCGGCGCGCGCCGCCTCGACATCCAGCGCCACGATCCGCCCATGGGCGACGGGCGAGCGCAATACATGGCCGATCAGCGTGCCCGGCAGGGCAATGTCGTCGACATAGCGCCCCCGGCCGGTCAAGAGACGCGGATCCTCCAGCCGCCTGACGGGTTGTCCGACACCAAATTTCATTCCATCGCTCCCTGGGAGATTTCGGGCAGATCGGCCGGCCCATCGTGACCGGCAATCGCGCGAGGTCAAGAGCCGCGGCCGCCGCGATCCCATGATGTGCGTGCCCGGTGCAACGAGTTTCAGCGACGTTTCAGAGTCCGGTTGCAAGCCACTGTCCGGCATGATGAAACTGGTTTACAAATCCCTAACCGGAACGAATCGGCAGTCCTCATGCGCGACGACGACGGCCTGATGGTGATTCTGACCGGGATTGTCCTGGTCATCGCGGTGGCAACCTTCCTGCCGCGCGATACCGGTCTTGACTGGCTGTTCGGCGCGAAACCCGAGATCACGGCGCGGGACGACACCTTCCGGGTGGTGGCGGGAAGACAGGCCCGGCTCAATGTGTTTGCCAACGACACCAGTTCGCGCGATCCGGTGAATCCGAAACTGGTGGTCACCCGCCAACCCGACTGCGGCGCGGTGCGCCCGGATGGCCGCACGCTACTGCTGAGCGCATTCGAGGGCTGCACCGGCCGGATCGACTTCGAATACTGTGTGATGAGCAACGAGATCTGCCGCAGCGCGCAGGTGATGGTGCAGATCGACGGGCCGCGAGACGCGCCGGCGGCGAAGACCGCGCAGCCGGCGCTGGTCTCGGAACTGCGCAGCCGTGCGCCGCGCCGGCCGGGTGCTGCGCCGCAGCCCGATCCCTCCATCGCCGCGCCGGGCAAGGCGACTGTGGCGCGGCGAAACACCCGCGCGGCATTGCCGCAGTTTCCGGCCGCGCTCGATCCGCAACCGGCAGCGGCAAACCCGCCGGTGCCGCCCCTCGCCGCGCCGGTCCTTCCGGTTGCCACGCCGGCGCCGGGGGCAAGGGGGCTCGCGCTGGCTGCGCCCGCACCGATCCCGGCTGCGGTGGCGCTGCCCGACGGGATGCGCCCCGCGCTGCGGCAGGCAGAGCCGACACGGCCCGCGAACCTCCGTCTGGCGGCGGCCCGGCGCAGCCTGCCGCGCATCGCCGCAACCGCCCTGCCCGGGCCGCTGGCTGCAAAGCCGCCGTCAGCGGCGCAGGAACCAGACCATCCCGGCCTGCCGTCGATCGAGATGGCGGCGCGGCGCATTCCACAACACCTCGCCCTTGCCGTTGATGCGGTGCGGACCGACGGCCATCCGCCCCGCATCGTTGTGGCAGGGGCGCCGGTGGGGCGGGTCGAGATCCTCGCAAAGGGATCGGCGGGTCAGCCGCGACCGGATGCGGCGTTACCGCGCAATCCCGATCCCGTGGTGCCGGCACTGGCATGGGAACGACCGATGCGGGCCGCACCGCCGGCCCGGCCGGTGCCGATCGTGGCAACGATGGCGATGCCACGTCCCCGGCCCGCCCTTCCGACCGCCGAAGCGACGGAAAGGCCGACGCTGGTCGCCATATCGGTCGCGCCCGCCCGGCTCACCCGCGCATTCCGGATCGGCCCGGCGCCGCGTGACGCGCTGCCCGCCGTGCCCGCCGCCCGGACCGCGCCGGTGCTGGAG
>RFIR01000180.1 GCA_003695135.1 Alphaproteobacteria bacterium
AATTATTTTCCAAATACTTTACGCGCGCGCGATCATGATGACCGGAAACCGGGCCGATTCAGCGGTTTGCATTCATGCCGGAGTTTTGCAGGGGGCTCTATCAATCAACAGTGAAATTAGAGCAAACGTAACCGGCGCCACAATTTCGTGGCGCCCATGCGAAACGCCCGGGTCTGGCCGGTGTCGCTTCGCAACGCTCTTCACGTCACGAATGTCAATGTGTCCCCGTAGGGCGCGCATTCAAGGCGCGCCCTTTCCCGCCCCTCAGGCCGCGCATTCCAGCATCATGGTACCGGCCCCGGTGTTGGAGATCGGGATGTGGTAGTTGGAATGCAGCGGCGTCACCTTCTCGCCCAGCGCGCCGCGCATCATCATCCACATCAGGAACTCGGTGCCCTGCGCACCGGCCTTTTCCACCAGCTCGATGCGGCCGATCTTCGTCAGCGCCTCGGGATCGGTGACGATCTTTTCCATGCACATGCGGTCGAATTCCTTGTTGATGAATCCGGCCCGCTCGCCATCGAGCTGATGCGACAGCCCGCCCGTGCCCAGCACCACGATCTTGATGTCCTCGGGGTAGCTCAGAAGCGCCCTGCGCAGCGCCTTTCCGAAATCGAGCGCCCGCTTCAGCGTCGGAATCGGGTGCTGCACGGTGTTGGCGCTGACCGGGACCGCGCGCGGCATGTCGGGATTGTTCGGCGCGCCGGGCCAGAACAGCTGCATCGGCACCACGAAGCCGTGATCGACCGCCAGCTCCTGGCAGGAGGTGATGTCGAATTCCTGCTCGACCATGCTCTCGATGATGTGCCAGCTCAGCTCCGGATGGCCGGGAAAGGGTGGTAGCTGCGGGATGCCCCAGCCCTCATCCTCGTTGCGGTACTCATGCGCCGCACCGATGGCGAAGGTCGGCATCTTGTCGAGGAAGAAGCCCAGCCCGTGATCGTTGTAGATGTTGATCGCCACATCGGGCTTGTGGTCGCCCAGCCATTCGCGAATCGGCGGATAGGCATCGAAGAAGGGCTTCCAGTAGGGATCGTCGAAAAGCTGTTTGGCGATCGCATTGCCCACCGCCGGGATATGCGAGGTCGTCAGTCCGCCGATGATGGTCGCCATGGTCAGTCTCCCGCCCGTCTGAGCTTTTCCTTGAACTCTTCCTTTGTCATGCCGGTCTGCTGCGCGCCGACATCCTGCACGTCGAGATGGTAGATGCCGGCAAGCTTGGCGAGGTAGTAGATGTTGCCGCCCGCCGCGATCATCTTCAGCACGTTCTTCTCGCGCACGGCCTGCTTCTGCTCCTCGTTCAGCCCGAACTTCTCCATATAGGCCTCGGGATCGGCGAGGAACGCCTCGCGCGCCGCTGCCGCGTTGAAGGAATAGCACATCTTGTTCAGCGCATAGCCCTTCATCGCCATGCGGCCATCGAAGATGGTGGTGCCCTCGATCATCGCGTGATGGTCGAATTTCGGTCGGTCCATGGCTTCCTCCTCGGTCCGGCGCGCCGCGGCCGGGCCGTGTTGACGGACGGCGGGCCGGGGTCGGACATCGGCGTTCGTCCTGCGCCGGGTCTTACGCCCGCCCTGCCCGAATGCGCCAGTTCGAAGACTGGCCCGACAATTGGAAAATGTTATAGGCTCGGACGCTCTTGCGGGAAAGGCCGGCGTGGACAGGACGCTTCCGAACATCCGTCACCTGATCGCGTTCCGCGAGGTCGCGGCGCTGAAACGCATCGGGCTCGCCGCCGGGCGGGTCCATCTGTCGCAACCCGCCGTCACCCAGGCGATCGCCAAGCTGGAAACCGCCTTCGGCGGGCGCCTGTTCGACCGCCGGCCCGAGGGGATGTTCCTGACCGAAACCGGCGAGATCCTGGAGCGCCGCGTCGCCCGCGCGCTCGAGCATCTGCGCCTCGGCGCCCAGCAGGCGCTGCGGCGCGCACCGCGCGGCGGTCTCAGGCGCGGCCGGCGCGAGTTTCACAAGCTGGTCACACCGGTGCAGCTGCGTGCGCTGGTCGCCATTGCCCGTGCCGGCAGCCATGCCCAGGCGGCGCGCGAGCTCGGGGCGCGGCAGCCGGCGATCCACCGCGCAGCGCGCGAGCTGCAGAACCTGGCCGGCATCGAGCTGTTCGAACCGGTGCGCGGCGGGGTGGCGCTGACCCCCGCGGCCGAGGCGCTGGTCCATCATGTCCGGCTGGCCATGGCCGAGCTGCGCCAGGCCGGCTACGAGATCGACGCCTTTCGCGGGCAGGACAGCACCCGCATCGTCATCGGCTCCATGCCGCTGTCGCGCAGCTCGATCCTGCCGGCGACCATCGACAGGCTGCTGGCAGAGAGCGGCACCGGGCTGCAGATCCGCTGTGTCGATGCGCCCTATCCCACGCTCTTGCGCGATCTGCGCTTCGGCGAGATCGATTTCCTGATCGGGGCGCTGCGCGACCCGCCCCCGGCCGAGGATGTCACGCAGGAGCCGCTGTTCAACGACAGCCTGTCCATCGTCGCCCGGGTCGGCCATCCGCTGGCCGCGCGCGACAAGCCCACCCTGCAGGACACGCTCGCCTATCCCTGGATTGCGCCGCCCAAGGCGACCCCCACCGGCAGCTATCTGTTCGAGCATCTGCATATCGAGCGCATGGCGCAGACCCCGGTGCGCATCGTGTCGAGCTCGCTGGTGCTTGTCCGCGGGCTGATGCTGCGCGGCGATTACGTGACCATCATGTCGCGGCGCCAGTTCGAGATGGAGGAGAGCCTCGGCGTGCTCGCGCCGCTGCCGATCCCGCTGCCGGGCAGCGACCGGCCCATCGGGCTGACCTGGCGCAGCGGCTGGCAGCCCACCGCGACGCAGGCCCGGTTTCTCGACATGATCCGCGACTACTGCCGGGCGCATTACGGCGACGGGGGCGTCGGAGTGTAGCGGATTGTTACCACCCCGTGGAAACCTGCCGCTAAAGGCCGTGCGGCCGTGCAGCCACGAAGGGCGGCGCCCGAGCCTGGGAGGGTGCAGCGGAACGGTGGGGGTTGCGATGACATTTCCATCTGGCCAATCGGTCGTGCCTTTGACGGGCCGCGCAATGCGCCCTCCCGGGGGGAGGGTCTGGCGCCGCCCGGCTGCGCCGGGCGAGGCTTTTGTCGCCAGCACCTCGTCACTTCAGACCTGTTTCCCGATGGGACCGCAACGTGGCGGCAGGACACAAACGCCGCTATAACATTTCCCAATGGTCACGCACGGCAATCTATTTCATCCCTCCGTGCGGCGGTGCTAGTGCTGCGGCAAGGCGGAATCCTGGCAGGACAGGGGGAACGAGCGATGAGACTCTGCGTGGCCGGCGCTTACGGCGCCTTTGGCATGAAGCATCTCGATGCGCTGGCGCGGATCGACGGCGTGGAAGTCACCTCGGTGGTCGGGCGCGATCGCGCCAGGATGGAGGCCTTCGCGCGTGAGCGCGGCATCGGCCATGCCACCGATGATCTGGCCGAGGCGCTGGCGCGGGACGATGTCGATGCGGTGATCCTGTCGACCCCCACCCAGATGCATGCCGAGCAGACCATCGCCTGTCTGGAGGCCGGCAAGCATGTGCTGTGCGAGATCCCGATGGCCGATTCGCTCGCCGATTCCCGGCGCGTGGTCGAGGCGCAGCGGCGGACCGGGCTGGTGGCGATGGTCGATCATGTCCGCCGCTTCAACCCCTCGCATCAATGGGTGCACAACCGCATCCGCGCGGGCGAGCTGACGCTGCAGCAGCTTGACGTGCAGACCTATTTCTTCCGCCGCACCAACACCAATGCCAAGGGCGAGCCGCGCAGCTGGACCGACCATCTTCTGTGGCATCATGCCTGCCACACGGTCGATCTGTTCCAGTACCAGACCGGCGGTCCGGCGGTGGAGGCGTTCGGGCTGCAGGGGCCGATGCATCCCGAGCTCGGCATCGCCATGGACATGGCCATCGGCATGAAGGCGGGCAACGGCGCCATCTGTACGCTCTCGCTGAGCTTCAACAACAACGGGCCGTTCGGCAGCTATTTCCGCTACATCTGCGACAACGGCACCTATCTGGCGCGCTATGACGATCTGTTCGACGGCTATGACAAGCCGGTCGACCTGTCGGGGGTGGCGGTGTCGTCGGACGGGATCGAGCTGGCCGACCGCGAGTTCATCGCCGCCATCCGCGAGGGGCGCGAGCCCAACAGCTCGCTCGCCCAGGCGCTGCCGACGATGGAGACGCTGGACCGTATCGAACGGGCGATGCGCTGAGGGCCAGAGGCCCCTGCTTCGCGCGATGGCAAATCTGACGGGCCAGACCCGAATGGCCCGTTTGGGCGCCGCGAAATGCGGCGCCACAGGCGTTCTTCTTGTTTTCACTGTTGATTGATAAATTTTGATTGGGAAGATATTTTCCAGAGACCCCTGCGAAACTCCGGCGCGACGGGGTATCCCGGGCGAGACGCGTTTTCTGCCAAGGTGTACTGCACGCGCGTAAAGTAATTAGAAAATGATTCCCCAATCAATATTTACCAAATAGGTGAAAATC
>RFIR01000181.1 GCA_003695135.1 Alphaproteobacteria bacterium
CGATGGCGCGGCGCATGAAGGTGACATAGGGGCGCCTTGCGTCGATCCGCCTGGCCAGACGCCCGAAGACCCGGCCGAGCGCGGCGGCGCTGCGCGGGCCGGTCAGTCCCAGCAGGTGGAACAGCGCCACCTGCCCCAGCCCCGTGGCGCGGTCGGTCAGGTGATGGCGGATCCACTCCGCACGGCCTCCCGTCCACAGGGCCGAGAGCGGCGGCGCCGGCGGCTCGGGCGCGCGGGTGGCCTCGAAGGGCAGGTCCTCGGGCTTCATCCCCGCAACCGCAGCCGCATCGGCAGCCCGTCGCCGGGCCGCAGGGTCAGGCGGCATTTCGCCTCGACCGCGTGGCCGGGCTCCAGCTCCAGCTCGAAATGCTGCGCCAGCGTGGCCAGAGTCAGGATCGCCTCGCTCAGCCCGAAGGTCAGGCCGGGGCAGATGCGCGGGCCGATGGCAAAGGGGATATAGGCGTATTTGCCCGGGCGCGGCATGCCGGGGCCGAAGCGTTCGGGCACGAAATGATCGGGCATCGACCAGATTTCCGGCCGGCGGTGCAGCATGAAGGGCGAGACCATCACCAGCGCCCCCTTGCGCACCCGGTGCCCGCCGATCTCGCCCTCGGCCAGCGCCTGCCGGCCGAGGATCGGCACCGGCGGGTAGAGGCGCAGCGTTTCCTCGATGATGGCGCGGGTATAGCCCAGCCGGCGCAGATCATCGAAGCCGGGGCTGCGCCCGCCAAGTTCGGCATCGAGCTCCGCGTGAAGCTGCGCGCGGACGCGCAGGCTTTGCGAGACCAGATACCACGCCCAGGCCAGGGTGTTGGCGGTGGTCTCGTGCCCGGCCATGAAGATGACGATCGCCTCGTTGCGGATCGCCCGGCGCGACAGTTTCCGGCCCTTGCCGTCGCGCGCCTTGAACAGCTGGCCGATCACCGCGGTCTCGTCGCCCTCGCCGCGGGCGAAGCGCTCGATCACGTCGTCGATGACCCGGTGCACGCGCCTGAGCGCCCGGTGGGCGGCCGGACCCTGAAAGCGCGGCACCCAGTCGGGCAGACCGATCAGCGACAGCCAGTCGACCTGATCGACATGGGCCTGATAGTCGGAAAATCCCCGCACCACCTCGCCGGTCAGCTCGCGGCCCAGTCGGCGGCCGAAGATGGTGCGCGAGATCACCTCGGCGGTCAGCTGAGCCATTTCCGACAGCACATCGAGCGACGCCCCCTCGCCCAGCGCCGCCCACTGCCCGCGCCATTCCTCGATGGTCTCGACCATGATCGGGGCGAAGTCCCGAGTGCGGCTGGCATGAATGATGGGATGCACCGCGGCGCGCCGGCCGGCCCAGAGCTCGCGGTCCGACACGAACAGCCCGTCGCCCAGCAGCGGGCGCAGCGCATGGCGCATCTGCGGGGTCTTGGCCTGAAAGATCTCGTGCTGGGCCTGAAAGCAGGACTTCACCAGCTCGGGATCGTTGATGGTGAACAGATCGACGGTGACATAGCGCGCGCGGATCAGCGGGTCATGATAGTCCGCGGCGCTGAAGGTGGCGATCATGTTTTCGCGAAACAGCCGATAGAGCTCCCAGAATCCGGCCGGCACGGTGCGCCGATGCGGATAGGGCGGCACGAAGCTTTCACCCCGCGCCTCGATCTCGGCATGAACCGCCTGAGAAAGCTGCATCGCCTCTCCCGTCGCTCCCGGCGTCCGGCCAGTCAGAGCACCAGCACCGCGCGGAAGTCGTTGACATTGGTCAGGGTCGGTCCCGTGACCAGCTGATCGCCGAGCCGGGCGAAGAAGCCATGCCCGTCGAAGCGCGCCAGCGCCTGCCCGACCGGATACCCCGCCGCGGCGGCGCGCTCAAGCGTATCGGGGCCGATGACGGCGCCGGCCACCGGCTCGGCCCCGTCGACCCCGTCAGTGTCGGCGGACAGCGCATGGATGCCCGGCGCACCATTCAGGGCCTGGGCCAGCGCCATCAGGAAATCGACATTGCGCCCGCCGCGTCCCGGCGCACCGGCAGGCAGGGTCACCGTGGTCTCGCCGCCCGAGATCAGCACCGAGCCGCGTTCCGCCTTCAGCGCCTCGGCGGCCATCCAGCGGGCGAGATCGCGCGCCTCGCCCTCCAGCGCATCGCCGAGGATGACAGGGGTCAGCCCCTCGGCCCGCGCGAGCTCGGCGGCGGCCTCCAGCGATGTGCGCGGGGTGGCGATCAGCCGCGCCTCGGCCCGCGCCAGGCGCGGATCGCCCGGCTTGATCGTCTCGCTTGCCGGATCGGACAGCACCGCGGCCACGCCCGGGGGCAGATCGAGCCGGTAGCGCGCGACGATCGCGCGCGCGTCGGCCAGCGTGGTCGGATCGGGCACGGTGGGGCCGGAGGCAATGGCGGCGGGATCGTCGCCCGGCACGTCGGAGATCATCAGCGTGACCAGCCGCGCCGGATGGCAGGCCGCGCCCAGCCGCCCGCCCTTGACGGCGGAGAGATGCCGGCGCAGGCAGTTCATCTCGGCAATCGTCGCGCCGCTGGCCAGGAGCGCGCGGTTGACCGCCTGCTTGTCGGCTAGCGTGATGCCCGGTCGCGGCAGCGGCATCAGCGCCGAGCCGCCGCCGGAGATCAGCGCGATCGCCAGATCCTCCGCGCCCAGCCCCTGTACCATCTCCAGCATGCGCCGCGCCGCCGCCTCGCCGGCCGCGTCGGGCACCGGGTGTGCCGCCTCGACGATCTCGATGCGCGCGCAGGGCACGGCATGGCCATAGGCAGTGACGACGAGGCCGGAAAGCGGCGCCTGCCACACCCGTTCCAGCGCCGCGGCCATCGCGGCCGAGGCCTTGCCGGCGCCGATGACGACGGTTCGACCGGAGGGCGGTTCCGGCAACGCCCCAGGGATCACCCGGTCGGGCTGCGCGCGCGCGACGGCGGCATCGAACATCGTCCTGAGAATGTCCCGCGGCGCGCGCATCGCCCCTCCCCGAAAGCCGCTCGCCGCGCCCAGCGCGCGGCAGGCCTCCCTTCTCCCGCCACGCCGGTCCGGTCAAGCCCGGATCGCCGCCCGGTGCGCCGCATCGGCGCAGGCAGATCTGCGGCTTGCCGCGCGGCGGTCCTTCTGATTAATTCCCCGCGCGGCGCATGTACAAAAGCCGTCAAGGACAATACAGGGACTACAGCGGAGGCGGCACCAGCGTGCAGAGGATCGATCCATCGCCAAGGGTCTCGGACGAGATTCGCCGGACCACCTGCTACATGTGCGCCTGCCGCTGCGGCATAAACGTGCATCTGCGCGAAACCGCGCATGGCCCGAAGGTCAGCTATATCGAGGGCAATCGCGACCATCCGGTCAATCGCGGCGTGCTGTGCGCCAAGGGCTCGGCCGGGATCATGCAGGTCAACTCGCCGGCCCGGCTGCGCGCGCCGCTGCGCCGGACCGGCCCGCGCGGCTCGGGCGAGTTCGAGGAGATCAGCTGGGAGGAGGCGCTGGAGACCGCCGTGTCCTGGCTCGCCCCGATCCGGCAGACGGACCCGAAAAAGCTCGCCTTCTTCACCGGGCGCGACCAGAGCCAGTCCTTCACCGGCTGGTGGGCGCAGCAATACGGCACCCCCAATTTCGCCGCCCATGGCGGGTTCTGCTCGGTCAACATGGCCGCAGCCGGCATCGCCACCATGGGCGGCGCGTTCTGGGAATTCGGCGCCCCGGACTGGGACCGGACGAAGTATTTCATGATCTTCGGCGTGGCCGAGGATCACGATTCCAACCCGATCAAGATGGGTCTGGCCAGGCTCAAGGCGCGCGGCGCGCGGGTGGTGGCGGTCAATCCGGTGCGCACCGGCTACAATGCGATCGCCGATGAATGGCTGGGCATCACCCCGGGCACGGACGGGCTGTTCGTGCTGGCGCTGATCCACGAGCTTCTGCGCGCCGGTCAGATCGATCTGCGCTATCTGATCGACTATACCAACGCGCCGGCGCTGGTGATCGACGAGCCGGGCGCGGCCGATCACGGCATGCTCATGCGCGGCGGCGATGGCGCGCTGCTGATGGCCGAGCGGTCGAGCGGCCGCATCCTCGGCATCGACGATGGGGCGATCCCGGCGCTCGATGGCGAGTTCGAGGTCGAGGGGCGTCATTGCCGCCCGGTCTTCGGGCTGATGGCGGCGCGCTATCTGGCCGACGAATACGCGCCCGAGGCGGTGGCCGAACGCTGCGGAATCCCCGCCGGCACCATCCGCCGCATCGCCGCCGAGCTGGCCCATGTCGCCTTCAACGAGAGCATCGAGATCGACCGGCCCTGGACCGACTGGCGGGGAAGGCGGCACGAGAAGATGATCGGCCGGCCGGTCAGCCTGCATGCCATGCGCGGCATCTCGGCCCATTCCAACGGCTTTCAGACCTGCCGCGCCCTGCATCTGTTGCAGATCCTTCTGGGCAGCGTCGAGACGCCGGGCGGGTTCCGTTTCAAGCCGCCCTATCCCAAGCCGCTGTCGGCGCATCCCAAGCCGCACGCCCATGCGGTGCCGGGCGAGCCGCTGGCTGGGCCGCATCTGGGCTTTCCGCGCGGGCCGGAGGATCTGCTTCTGGACGAGGACGGCGCGCCCCTGCGCATCGACAAGGCGTTTTCCTGGGAGGCGCCGCTGGCGGCCCATGGCATGATGCACATGGTCATCGCCAATGCCGCTTCCGGTGATCCCTATCCCATCGACACGCTGTTTCTCTACATGGCCAACATGGCGTGGAATTCCTCGATGAACACCGCCGGGACCATGGAGATGCTGGCGGCGATGGACGAGGACGGCAATTACCGCATCCCGCGCATCATCTATTCCGACGCCTATGCCTCGGAAATGGTGGCCTATGCCGATCTGGTGCTGCCGGATACCACCTATCTGGAACGCTTCGACTGCATCTCGCTCCTGGACCGGCCGATCTCGGAGGCCGACGCGGCGGCCGACGCCATACGCTGGCCGGTGATCACGCCCGATCGCGAGGTGCGCGGCTTCCAGTCGGTGCTGCTCGATCTCGGCGCGCGGCTGGGCCTGCCCGGCATGGCCGATGCGGATGGCAAGCCGGTCTATGCCGGCTATGCCGACTACATCCAGCGCCACGAGCGCAGGCCCGGCATCGGCCCGCTCGCCGGCTTTCGCGGCAATGGCGACAGGACCGGGCGCGGCGCGCCCAACCCCGACCAGATCGCCCGCTATATCGAGAATGGCGGCTTTTTCGTCGCCCATATCCCCGAGGAGGCGCAGTTCTTCAAGCCGTGGAACGCCGCCTATCAGGACTGGGCGGTGGAGATGGGCTTCTACGACACCCCGCAGCCCTACCGCTTCGATCTGTGGCTGGAATCCATGGCCGCATTCCAGCGCGCGGCCGAGGGCCATGGCGAGCGCCAGCCGCCCGAGGCGCTGCGCCCGCGCATCCTGCAGGCCTTCGATCCGCTGCCGGTGTGGTATCCGCCGACATCCTCGGACCCGCAGGAGTTTCCGCTGCACGCCATCACCCAGCGCCCGGCGGCGATGTATCATTCCTGGGGCACGCAGAATGCCTGGCTGCGCCAGATCCATGGCGAGAACCCGCTCTACGTGCCCGGCGAGATCTGCGACCGGCACGGGCTGGAGGATGGCGACTGGGCCTGGGTGATCTCCGAACATGCCCGCATAAGGGTGCCGGTGCGGCGGATGGAGGCGGTCAATGCCGCGACGCTGTGGACATGGAACGCCATCGGCAAGCGCGCGGGGGCCTGGGCGCTCGATGCCGACGCGCCGGAGGCACGCCGCGGCTTCCTGCTCAACCATCTGATCCCGGAGCTCTTGCCCGAGCAGCCCGACGGCCAGCGCTGGTCGAATTCCGACCCCGTCACCGGGCAGGCGGCGTGGTACGATCTGCGGGTGCGGATCGAGAAGGCCCAGCCCGCCAGCCGCACAGAGCCCGCCTTCGCGCCCCAGAAATCGCCGGTGCCACCGGCCCCGCACGAACTCGCCTTCGGCAAGGAGTGGACCGAATGACGACCCTGCCCGCGGCCACCGAGCGCAAGCTCGGCCTCGTCATCGATCTCGACACCTGCGTCGGCTGCCATGCCTGCGCGGTGGCCTGCAAGGAATGGAACACGCAGGGCTATGGCGTGCCGCTGTCGGATCAGGACCCCTATGGCGCCGAACCCTCCGGCACCTGGCTCAACCGCGTGCATTCCTACGAGGTCCGGCCGCAATCGGGGCCGGCGCAGATCGTGCATTTTCCCCGTTCCTGCCTGCATTGCGAGGATGCGCCCTGCGTTACCGTCTGCCCGACGGGGGCGAGCTACAAGCGGGTCGAGGACGGCATCGTGCTGGTGGACGAGACGCGGTGCATGGGCTGCGGCATCTGTGCCTGGGCCTGCCCCTATGGCGCGCGCGAGCTCGACGAGGCGGCGGGCGTGATGAAGAAATGCACGCTCTGCGTCGATCGCATCTACAACGAGAACCTGCCCGAGGAGGACCGCGTTCCCGCCTGCGTGCGCACCTGCCCCGCCGGCGCGCGGCATTTCGGCGATCTCTCCGATCCCGACAGCGATGTCAGCCGGCTGGTGGCCGAACGCGGCGGCTTCGATCTGATGCCGGAGATGGAGACAAGACCGGTGAACAAGTATCTTCCGCCCCGACCCAAGGACCGGCCGATGCCGGAGCTGGCCGAGCTGGCCGAGCCGGCGCCGGGCGGCCTGCTCGGCTGGCTCGACCGCGCGCTGGAGCGTCTGGCGCCGTGATCCCCGCAGTCTCGCTCATCGTCTTCTCCGCCCTGTCGGGGCTGGGTTTCGGCATGATGGTCTGGCTTGGCCTCGGCTACGGGCCGCAACTCGGCTGGCATGTCTTCCTTGCCTGCGCGCTGGCGCTGGGCGCGGCGGCAGGCGGGCTGGTCGCCTCGCTGTGGCATCTGGGCAGCCCGGCCCGCGCCCGTTTCGCGCTCAGCCAGTGGCGCAGCTCGTGGA
>RFIR01000182.1 GCA_003695135.1 Alphaproteobacteria bacterium
CCGGTGATGCATGCGCTGCGCGTGAACGGCTTTGCCGAATGAGGCGTATCGATCCCGCGCCATCCGTCGTCTTTCTGGCAGGAAGCTCCCGCGAATGCCGGAGGCCATGGGATGTTTCGAACGCGCTTCGTTCCCGATTGACCACGCGCATGCGCAGGGTGCGGGAAACAATCGGCAGCGACCTGCCGGCGTGCCGCAAGCCTGTTGACAGCGCCGCCCGGCCGGTGTCGGTTGCCGGGAAAGGGAGTCGGCCATTTGGGCGCGGAACACGGCCATCATCACCGCATCGACGCCCTGTCGGGCGACCGCCGGGTGGCGGGTGCGATTGCCGTCAATCTCGCGCTGACCGTGGCGCAGATCGTCGGCGGGGTGCTGTCGGGCTCGCTGGCGCTGGTCGCCGATGCGATTCACAACCTCTCCGACGCGGTGGCGCTGATCCTCGCGCTTGCCGCGCGGCGCATCGCCCGGCGCCCGGCGAATGCGGCGATGAGCTTCGGCTATGGCCGGGCCGAGATCGTGGCGGCGCTGATCAACTACACCACGCTCTGCGCCATCGCCTTCTATCTGGTGGCCGAGGCGGCGATGCGGCTGTTCGATCCGCCCGAAATTGCCGGCTGGACGATGGTGCTGATCGCCGCCGTGGCGCTGGTGGTGGATGCGGTCACGGTGCTGCTGACCCTGCCGATGGCCAGGCACAGCGCCAACATGCGCGCGGCCTATCTGCACAACCTCGCCGATGCGCTGGGCTCGGTGGCGGTGATCGGGGCAGGAAGCCTGATCCTGCTCTATGACTGGCGTCTGGCCGACCCGATCGTCACGCTTGGCATCGCCGCCTACATCCTGTGGCATGTGTTCCGCGAGATCGCGCCGGTGGTGCGGATCCTGATGCTGGCCGGCCCGGCGGGGATCGACCGCGACGCGGTGGTGGCGGCCATCGGCGAAATCGAGGGCGTGCTCGGCGTCCATCACCTGCATCTGTGGCAGATCGACGAGCGGCGCATGTCGCTGGAGGCGCATGTGATCGTCGAGGATCTGACCCGCTTTCCCGCGCTGTCGGCCGAGATCCGCGCGCGGCTCAAGGGCGATTTCGGCATCACCCATGCGACGCTGGAGCCGGAAACGGCAGAATCGGGTTGCGCCGCCATGGTGTGAAGCGGTTCGACCGGCGATATGCCCCGGTGCTTTCAACACAGGGGCATCAAGCCGCGTGGGCTCCGGCGAGCCGGGCAAGCAGGCTTCTTCTTGGCAGAAATACTCCCGCCGGAGGCGCCCGCAGCCTCCGCCCGCGCCCCGGCCCGGCCTCCGGCGTTCCGGCCTCAGAACCGCTCCACCCAGGGCCGCAGGGCGATCTCGTTCGACCAGGCCGAGCGGTGCTGGCGGATCAGGTGCAGATATTCGGCGGCGATGGCGTCGGGATCGAGCATCGCATCGGGCGCCTCGCCGGGCGGTTCACGTCCCTCCTGCCTGATGCCGCCATCGATGTTGATCCAGGCGACGTGGATGCCTTTCGGGTGCAGCTCGCGGGCCATGGACTGCGCCAGCCCGCGCAGGGCGAACTTGCCCATGGCGAAGGGCGCGGACAGCGGAAAGCCCTTCTCGCCGGCCGAGGCGCCGGTGAAGAGGATGGTACCGGCGCCGCGCGCCAGCATCGCGCGGGCCGCCTGCTGGCCGACCAGAAACCCGCCATAGGCGGTGATCTGCAGCGCCTTGTGCACCGCGTCCGGGTCGAGCTCGGCCACCGGCCCGCGCAAGCGCCAGGAAGGATTGTAGACCACCACCGAAGGCGTCTGCGCCAGACCGGCGAACAGCGCGCCCACCGAGGCGGCATCGGCCGCATCGCAAGCGACGGCCTCGGCCCCGGTCTCGGCTGCCAGCCCGGCGAGCTTTTCGGCATTGCGCGCCGCCAGCACCAGATCGTAGCCTTCGCGCGCCAGCAGCCGCGCCAGCGAGGCCGACAGCCCCCGCCCCACACCCACGATCACTGCAAGCTCGCCCATGTCATTCCTCCTCGCTCAGCGCGCGCTGCTCGTCGGCGATCCGCCGCCGCTCGGCCCAGCGCATCTGCAGCGCGGCCAGGGTGACGCCGATCGCCACCACCGCCACGATCAGCGAGCCCAGCGCATTGATGTCCGGGCTCACCCCCAGCCGCACCTTGGAATAGACCAGCATCGGCAGGGTCGAGGAACCGGGGCCGGAGACGAAGCTGGAGATGACCAGATCGTCGAAGCTGAGCGTGAAGGCCAGAAGCCAGCCCGCCACCAGCGCCGGCGCGATCACCGGCAGGGTGACGGTGAGAAAGATCCAGGGCTGGCGCCCGCCGAGATCGGCCGCCGCTTCCTCGATGGAGCGGTCGAAATCGGTCAGCCGCGCCTGCACGATCACCGCCACGAAGGCAAGGCAGAAGGTGGCGTGCGCGATGACGATGGTCAGCATGCCGCGGCCCGCCGGCCAGCCGATCGCCTGCTCCATGCCGATGAAGAGCAACAGCAGCGACAGCCCCGTCACCACGTCCGGCATCACCAGCGGCGCGGTGGCCATGCCGGTCAGCAGGAGCCGCAGCCGGAAGCGGCCGAAGCGCGATAGCACATAGCCCGTCATCGTGCCCAGCACCGTGCCGATGGTCGCCGCCATCACCGCCACCTGCAGCGAGATCCAGGCCGCCTGCAGCACCTGCTCGTTGCTCAGGAGCTCGCCATACCAGCGCACCGACCAGCCGCCCCAGACGCTGACCAGCTTGGAGGCGTTGAAGGAATAGATGATCAGGATGATCAGCGGCACGTAGAGCACGGCAAAGCCGAACGCTGCGGCCAGGATCAGCCACAGGCGCCCGGCCCGCATCAGACCTCTCCCCGCATTGCCGGCGCGTTGCGCAGGATCATGAAGGGGATGACCAGAAAGGCCAGCATGGCAATGGCGATGGCCGAGGCCACCGGCCAGTCGCGATTGTTGAAATATTCGGTCCACAGCACCTTGCCGATCATCAGCTGGTCCGGCCCGCCCATCAGCTGCGGGATCACGAACTCGCCCACCGCCGGGATGAAGACCAGCAGGCAGCCGGCGAGGATGCCGGGCAGCGAAATCGGCAGGGTGATCTGCCAGAAGGTGCCGATGCCGCCGGCGCCGAGATCGGCCGAGGCCTCCAGCAGCGTCTCGTCGAGCTTTTCCAGCGTGGCGTAAAGCGGCAGGATCATCAGCGGAAGATAGGTCATCACGATGCCGGCATAGACGGCGAAATCGGTCTGCATCATCTGGATCGGCTCCGAGATCACCCCGAGCCACAGCAGCACCGTGTTGATGAAGCCGGTGGTGTTGAGCAGCCCGATCAGCGCGTAGATGCGCAGAAGCGACGAGGTCCAGAACGGCAGCACCACCATCATCAGGAGCGTCAGCCGCGTGGCCGGGCGCGAGCGCGCGATCAGATAGGCCATCGGATAGGCGATCAGCAGGCACAGCAGGGTCGCCACCGCCGCCATCCAGATCGAGTTGAGATAGGCGGTGGTATAGAGCGTGTCCTCGGTGAGGAAGACGTAGTTGGCGAAGCTGCCCAGATATTCCCAGTTCTCGCCGAACAGAGGCTGATAGGGCGGCTGGGCGATGTCGGGCTCGCTGAGCGAGACCTTCAGCACCACCGCGAAGGGCAACAGGAAGAACACCAGCAGCCAGACGAAGGGCACGCCCAGAACCGCCGTCCGGCCGAGGCGCCGGGCGCGGCTCATTCGCTCAGCACCAGCGCCGCGCCGGGCGGAACGGTGATGCCCACCTCGGCATCCCAGCCGATCTCGGTGCCCGGATCGCGGATGAAATTGGCCCGCGTCACCCGCAAGAGCGTGTCGGTGCCGATCACCCGCACCCGGTATTCGGTCATGTCGCCGAAATAGGCGAGCTCCTCGACCTGGCCGCGGATCGGCGCGCCGGCGGGATCGGCCGACAGCCGGATCTTTTCGGGGCGCAGCGCGACATGGCAGCTGCCCGCGGCCGTGCCTTCGCAGGCCGCGTCGATCGACACCCCCAGCCCCGGCACCGAGACCCGCAGGAGCCCCGCCTCGCCCTGCCCCGGGCCTTCGATGCGCCCCTCCAGCATGTTCACCGTGCCGATGAAATCGGCCACGAAGCGGTTCTTCGGCGCCTCGTAGATGCGCCGCGGCGTGTCGACCTGCACCAGCCGGCCGTGATCCATGATGCCGATGCGTTCGGCCAGCACCATCGCCTCTTCCTGATCGTGGGTCACCACGATGAAGGTGGTCTTCAGCCGCTCCTGGATCTGCATCAGCTCGAACTGGGTCTCCGAACGCAGCTTCTTGTCGAGCGCCGAGAGCGGCTCGTCCAGAAGCAGCACCTTGGGCTGCTTGACCAGCGCGCGCGCCAGCGCCACGCGCTGGCGCTGGCCGCCGGAAAGCTGATGCGGCTTGCGTGAGGCATAGGGGGTCAGGCGCACCAGATCGAGCATGGCCGCGACCCGTTCGCGGATCTCGGCGCGCGGCAGGCGTTCCTGGCGCAGCCCGTAGCCGACATTGCGCTCCACGCTCATATGCGGGAACAGCGCATAGGACTGGAACATCATGTTGACCGGCCGGTC
>RFIR01000183.1 GCA_003695135.1 Alphaproteobacteria bacterium
AGACCCGGGCGTTGCGCTCGGGCGCCGCGAAATGCGGCGCCGGCGGCGATTATCCATGATTTTCACCTATTTGGTAAATATTGATTGGGGAATTATTTTCCAATTTCTTTACGCGCGTGCAGTACACATTGGCAGAAAACGCGTCTCGCCTGGGATGCCCCCTCGCGCCGGAGTTTCGCAGGGGTCTTTGCATACTATTTTTCCAGGTAAGCGAGGCGTGCGGCCAATCCAATTAATAAAGTTCCTAAAGTCCGATCCAACCACTTTGCTATTTGCTGCTTTTCCCGAAGCTTTTTTGTCACGCCCCCCCCAAGGATAACAAGAGGAGGTTCCACGACCGCCGCAACGATTATGATCAGCGTACCGTGCAACAGAAGTTGAGCCCAAACCGGCCCAGCTTCTGGAACTGTGAATTGCGGGAGAAAGGCGAGGAAAAAAATGGCGACCTTTGGATTGAGCAAGTCAATCAACATACCTTGCCTGAAAACCGACCACCATCTTTTTTGTTTCGGAAGCGATTTAGGCACAAATGAACTGCCCGAAGATCGAAAAGCTGCCAATCCAATCCACACAAGATAAGCCACACCTACTCACTTAACTACTGAAAACGCCACGGCTGACGCTGCGACAATTGCCGACAATCCTGTTACCGCCAATAATACATGCCCGAATGCCCCCGTCCAAATACCCAGCATCGCAGCGCTGCCGATTTTTGCGCCGCTTTTCACAGTATGACCTAGAATAAACGCAATATCTGGCCCTGGAGACAGATTCAAGAGAAATGCTGCCACCAAGAAGGTGGACCAGTGAGTAATATCATAGGAAAACATGATAAGGTTCCCTTTTTGATCCCGGTTATTAGTAGCGTTCGGAAACCGACTCAGAACTCCTCGACATGCTGCACGCCCGGCGCGGCCTTGATGGCGGCGCGGATCTGCGGGCTGATCGGATAGCGGCGGTCGAGCTCCATCTCCACCTCGCCGGGCAGGCCGGGATCGATCAGCACCAGCCGCACCGGGCATTCCGCCCGCCCCTCGGCCGCATCGAGTCGCAGCCGCACACTGTCGATGGCCTCGGCCCCGGTCACATAGACCCGCAGCCCGGCCGGCCCGGCCTGCGCGGCAACGCCGTCGGCCGGCTCGATCTTGCGGGCGAGCAGCTTGACCTGATCGGCCTGCTGCTGGGCCTCGACATGCAGCACCACGGTGCTGCCCGGCTCCAGGAGGTCGCGCGATGCCTCCAGCGTGTCGGAAAACACCGTGACCTCGTAAAGCCCGGTGGGATCGGAGAGCTGCACGAAGGCATAGCGGTTGCCGCGCGCCGACTTGCGCTCCTGCCGTCCGGCCACCGCACCGGCGATGCGCGCGAGGCTCGGCGCGGAAGAGGCGCGCCGGCAGAGCTCGGCATGGGTGATCACCCCCTTGCGCTTCAGCGGCGCCATGTATTCGTCGAGCGGGTGGCCGGAGAGATAGAAGCCGATTGCGGCATGTTCCTCGACCAGACGCTGCAGCGGCAGCCAGTCCTCGACCTGCGGCAGGCGCGGTTCGGGCAGATCGCTGCCGCCCTCGCCGAAGAGCGAGACCTGGCGAGAGTTGCGCGCCTCCATCACCGCCGCCGAATAGGCGATCAGCGCGTCGGTCCCCTCGAAGACCCGCCGGCGATTGGGCTCCAGCGCGTCGAAGGCGCCGGCACGGGCCAGCATCTCCAGCGACCGCTTGCCCACCCGCTTCAGATCGACCCGCCGGGCGAGATCGCAGAGCGAGGCGAAGGGGGTATCGCGCGCGGCGACGATCAGTTCCATCGCCTCGACCCCGACATTCTTCAGCCCGCCCAGAGCGTAGAGGATGCGGCCCTCGGACACGCTGAAGGTGGCCGCGGAGCGGTTCACGCAGGGCGCCTCCAGCGCGATGCCGAGCCGCTCGACCTCCTGCGCATAGGTCTTGAGCTTGTCGGTATGGTGGATGTCGCAGTTCATCGCCGCGGCCATGAACTCGACCGGGTAATTGGCCTTCAGCCAGGCGGTCTGGTAGCTGACCAGCGCATAGGCGGCGGCGTGGGACTTGTTGAAGCCGTAATTGGCGAACTTTTCCAGCAGGTCCCAGACCTCCTGCGCCTTGGCCTCGCTGACGCCGTTGGCGACGGCCCCGGCGATGAACTTGGGCCGTTCGGCATCCATCTGTTCCTTGTTCTTCTTGCCCATCGCCCGGCGCAAGAGATCGGCACCGCCCAGCGAGTAGCCGGCCATGCGGCGGGCGATCTCCATCACCTGTTCCTGATAGACGATGATGCCCTGGGTCTCGTCGAGAATGTCGTCGATCAGCGGGTGCAGCCGCTCGCGTTCCTCCAGCCCGTTCTTGACGTTGCAGAACTTGGGGATGTTTTCCATCGGCCCGGGGCGGTAGAGCGCGACCAGCGCCACGATGTCCTCGATGCAGGTCGGCTTCAGCTGGCGCAGCGCCTCGCGCATGCCCGTCGATTCCACCTGGAACACCGCCACCGTATGGGCCGAGGCATAGAGCGCGTAGGTCTTGGGATCGTCGAGCGGGATATGGGCGATGTCGATCTCGATGCCGCGCGCGGCCAGAAGGTCGAGCGCATTGCGGATGACGGTGAGGTTCTTCAGCCCCAGAAAGTCGAACTTCACCAGACCCGCGGCCTCGGCCCACTTCATGTTGAACTGGGTGGCCGGCATCTCCGAGCGCGGATCGCGGTAGAGCGCGACCAGCTCGGTCAGCGGGCGGTCGGCGATGACCACGCCGGCAGCATGGGTCGAGGCGTTGCGGTAAAGCCCCTCCAGCTTGCCGGCATAGTCCAGCATCCGCGCCACCACCTCCTCGCGCGCCGCCTCCTCGCGCAGCCGCGGCTCCTCGGCCAGCGCCCGGTCGATCGAGACCGGCTTGACCCCCTCGGACGGGATCAGCTTGGCCAGCCGGTCGCACTGGCCATAGGGCATCTGCAGCACCCGGCCGACATCGCGAACCGCGGCCCTGGAGAGCAGCGCGCCGAAGGTGATGATCTGCGCCACCCGGTCGGCACCGTATTTCTCCTGCACATAGGCGATGACCTCCTCGCGGCGGTCCATGCAGAAATCGATGTCGAAATCGGGCATCGACACCCGATCGGGGTTGAGGAAGCGCTCGAACAGCAGGCTGTAGCGCAACGGGTCAAGGTCGGTGATGGTCAGCGCATAGGCCACCAGCGAGCCCGCGCCCGAGCCGCGGCCGGGTCCCACCGGAATGCCCCGGTTCTTGGCCCATTTGATGAAATCGGCGACGATGAGGAAATAGCCGCAGAATCCCATCTTCTCGATGGTTTCGAGTTCGAAGGCGAGGCGCTGCTCGTAATCGGCCACCGGCGCGGCATGCGGGTTGACCGCCAGCCGGGCGGCAAGCCCCTCGCGGGCCTGCCGGCGCAATTCCTCCACCTCGTCCTCGGCAAAGCGCGGCAGGATCGGGTCGCGCCTGCGGGCGCGGAAGGCGCAGCGGCGGGCGATTTCCACGGTGTTGTCCACCGCCTCGGGCAGGTCGTCGAACAGCGCGACCATCTCCGCGGCCGGCTTGAAGAAATGCTCCGGCGTCACCCGCCGCCGCGGCGCGGTCTGATCGACATAGGCGCCCTGGGCGATGCACATCAGCGCGTCATGCGGCTCGAAGAAGGCGCGATCGGCGAACATCACGTCATTGGTCGCCACCAGCGGCAGGCCGAGATCGTAGGCAAGCCCGATCAGCCCCGGCTCGGTGGCCGCCTCGGCCTCGGTGTGCCGACGCTCGCCGCTGCCATGGCGCTGCAACTCGACATAGAGCCGGTCACCGAAGATCGCGGCCAGTTTCTCGCCCAGCGCGCGCGCGGGCTGGTCGCGCCCCGCGGCAATCAGCCGGCCCAGAGGCCCCTCGGCCCCGCCGGTCAGACAGATCAGCCCCTGCGCGCGATCGGCAAAACGGTCGAGCCCCAGCGCCGGCCGCGCGCCATGGCTTTCCAGCCAGGCCGCCGAGGACAGCGCCATCAGGTTGCGATAGCCCGCCTCGTCCTTGGCCAGCAGCACCATCGGCGCCTGGACCGGCCGCCCGCCGCCGGGATCGGCGCCCAGCGCCAGATCGAGCTGGCAGCCGATGATCGGCTGGATGCCGGCGGCCGAGGCGGCCTCGGAGAACTCCAGCGCGCCGAAAAGATTGTGCGTGTCGGCGATGGCAACCGCCGGCATTCCGTCCTGCCGGGCGAGCGCCACCAGCGCCTTGACCTGCAGCGCGCCTTCCAGCAGCGAATAGGCCGTATGGCAGCGCAGATGGATGAATCGGGGCCGGGGCATGGCGGCAGGCTAGTCAGGATTTTGTGGACGCGCCAGTCTTGACCGCTATATCGGGCGGAAGAAACTGCTGGGCGAATCAAGACCAAGAGGGATGGCTGAAATGAGGATCGGCTTCATCGGGCTGGGCAATGTCGGCGGCAAGCTTGCCGGCAGCCTGCTGCGCAACGGTTTCGATATGACGGTGCGCGATCTCGACCCCGCCGCGGCGCAGCGCTTTCTCGATGGCGGGGCGAAATGGGGCGAGAGCCCGGCGGCAATGGCCGAGGCCTGCGATCTGGTCATCACCTGCCTGCCGAGCCCCGCCACCTCGGCGGCGGTGGTCGAAGGCCCGGACGGTCTGCTGCAATCCCTCGGCCCGGGCAGGATCTGGGCGGAGATGTCGACCACCGACGAGGGCGAGATGCGCCGGCTGGCGGCGCGGGTCGAGGCGAAGGGCGCCGATGCCGTCGACTGCCCGGTTTCCGGCGGCTGCCACCGGGCCGCGACCGGCAACATCTCGATCTTCGCCGGCTGCAGCCGCCCGGTCTTCGAGCGCATGCTGCCGGTGCTGAGCGCGATGGGCCGCAACATCCTGCATACCGGCCCGGTCGGCTCGGCCTCGGTGCTGAAGGTGGTGACCAACTATCTGGCCACCGCCAATCTCGTCTCGCTCTGCGAGGCGCTGACCACGGCGAAGGCCGCGGGCATGGATCTCGCCACCGCCTATGAGGCGATCCGCATCTCCTCGGGCAATTCCTTCGTGCACGAGACCGAGAGCCGGCTGATCCTGAACGGCTCGCGCCAGATCGATTTCACCATGGATCTGGTGGCGAAGGATATCGGCCTGTTCCAGGCGGTGGCCGAGCGCGCCGGGGTGAGGCTGGAGCTCAACCCGCTCCTGATCGAGATCTTCCGCGACGGCGCGCGCCGCTATGGCGAACGCGCCCAGTCCGACGCGATCATCGGCAGGCTGGAGGAGGCGACGGGCCTCGACATCCGCGCGCCCGGATTTCCCGCCGAGCTGGTCGATGACGAGCCAGAGGTGCCGGGCCGCGAGGTGGTGCCGGCCGGCCGGGGCTAGAACGGTTCGTGCCGGCTCGGTCTGGCTCGCCCGCGGGGCGCATGAGCCGCCGCCAGCCTGCGACCGCCCGCCAATGAGGCGGGCGCAATCGCACCCACCCGGGCGGTCGCCTGCCTTCGCGGAACCGCAGGGACAGCGCATGGAACGCGGCAGGCAGAGGGTTCGGAAGCGCGAACCCGCTTGCATCCGCGCGGGAAATCGGGCGATCTGGCAGGGTTCCTTGCGGGAGGTCCAAGCCTTGGGGCGGCTGACGACACATGTACTGGACACCGGCCGCGGTTGCCCAGCGGCGGGAGTCCGGCTGATGCTGTTTCGCCTGTCCGGAAACAGCCGCCGGAAGATCGCCGAGGCCGGCACCAATGCCGACGGGCGCGTGGACGGTGCGCTGCTGGAGGGGCGGGCATTCCGGCCCGGGCAGTACGAGATCGTGTTTCAGGCCGGCGACTATCTGCGCGCCACCGGTCAGCCGGACCGGTTCCTGGACCGGATCCCGGTGCGTTTCG
>RFIR01000184.1 GCA_003695135.1 Alphaproteobacteria bacterium
CCGATCCTGCCGCGCGACGGCTGGTCGGAGGATCCGGCCGATCCGGACTACAATCGCCCCATCCGCCACCCGCATGGCTTTCCGGCCGAGCGCATGCGCCGGGCCGACGGTCTCTATGACCTGCTGGCCACGCTCGATCACAACACCGACCCGGTGGTCCCGGGCGCGGGTTCGGCGATCTTCCTGCATGTCTGGCGCCGGCCGCGGTATCCGACGGCCGGTTGCGTGGCCTTCGCGCTGGCCGATCTCGCCTTCATCCTCGCGCGCTGGACGCCGCGGTCGCGTGTGATTGTCCGCTGCTGAGCGCGCCGTCCCGTCAACCCTGCCCGTGGGGCAGCCGGGCGCCGAACAGTGCCGAGCCGACGCGGACATGGGTGGCGCCCTCGGCGATGGCCAGCTCGAAATCGGCGCTCATGCCCATGGAGAGCTTTTCCAGCCCGTTGCGGGCGCCAATCTCGCGCAGGAGGCGGAAGTGCGGCACCGGCGGCTCGTCGAGGGGCGGAATGGCCATGACGCCGATGACCGGCAGGGCATAGACCTCGCGGCAGCGGGTGATGAAGTCGTCGGCCTCTTCGGGCAGCACCCCGGCCTTCTGCGGCTCGGCCCCGGTATTGACCTGCACGAAGAGCGGCGGGCAGCGGCCGCGCGCCTGCGCCTCGTCGGCGAGCTTGCGGGCCAGCCGGTCGCGGTCGAGGGTCTGGATGACGTCGAAGAGATCGAGCGCCTGGCGCAGCTTGTTGGTCTGCAACGGCCCGATCAGATGCAGCTCGATGCCGGGATGGCGTGCGCGCAGGCCGGGCCATCGCGATGCCGCCTCCTGCACCCGGTTCTCGCCGAACACCCTGTGGCCGTCTTGCAACACTGCCTCGATACGCTCGAGCGGCTGCGTCTTGGAGACGGCAACCAGCGTGACCGGTCCCGCGCCGGCGGCACGGCGGGCACGGTCGATGCGGTCGAGAATATCGGCAAGCGACATCGGCAGATCCGAGGGGCTGACGGCGGAACGGGTCTTCCTCTAGCGCCGGGCTTGGAAATCCTCAAGCGGCGAGCCGAAACGCGAAAGAGCGGGCACAAGGCCCGCTCTCCCGTAGAACCGTAGGTTCGTTGTCGATCAGAAGCTGAGCGACAGGTAGCCCAGAACGGTAGTGTTGTAGCCGGCGTTCCGGTCGTTGCCCTCATAGGACAGCGTCGCGGTGGCGCCGGGCATGATCGAGTAGGCCGCCCAGACACCCCAGTTGGTCAGATCCGGGCCGTTGGTGGCGAAGGACACACCGCCGCCGAAGGTCCACGGGCCGGTCTTGTAGCTGGCGCCGATCGCGACCGGATCGTTGATCGAGTCGTTCTCGTAATGCGCCGAGACCTGGAAGCCGCTCCAGCCGATATCGACACCGACGGCATAGATCGGATCGACATAGAGATCGCCGTCGAGGTACGATCCACCGATGCCGATGTCGAAGCCGCTGAACGAGCCATCATAGATGGCGCCGATCGACCAGCGCTGCTGGTTGTTGCCGAAGGTGATCTGCTGGTTGCCCGGGTCGGCGGTGTCGTCCGGCGCCCAGTCGGCGGCGATCTGGAACCCGCTGAAGTTCGGCGAGGTGTAGCGGATCGACGGGTCGTCGCCGCTGCCGTTGCGCGAGAACAGGATCGAGTAGAAGCCGTCGAAGTAGGCGGCATGCGCGCCGGGGCCGTAGATCACGCCCTTGTCCGACCAGTCGGCGGCGGAGTCGTCGGCACCGATGCCGATCGAGCCGAAGGAGCCGGACACGCTGGTCCAGTATTCGTCGATCTGGTCGCCGGTGGTGAAGCTTTCCAGTTCCACCTTGCCCGAGAAGGTCAGGCCGTTATCCGACACGCCGCGGAACCGGAAGTGGATTTCGCCGTCGTTCAGGACGCCGAGATCGGGATCGTTGTTGTTGTCCTGATAGATCAGGCCGACATGCATGTAGCCGTGAAGCGATGCCGAGAGCGGCTCGCTCGCCATCGAGGCGCCGGCAACGGAAGCCGCCACAAGCGCTGTCGAGGCAAAGAGGATTTTCTTCATCGTGTCCCTCGTGAGTTAGCGTTGACCGAACCGGAACCGTCCGGCATGGAACGTGAGCTAAATCACTGCAAAGACCTTTCAGGGTCAAGCGGGAAGCGGGCAGGGTCCGAGGCGTGACGGAATCTTGCCCCTGACTGTATCAAGCCTGCCACAGTGGCCGCGGGGCGGCGGCAAGCTAGGCGCTTGTGACCGTCCGGCGCGGCGGCTATGACGGGTCGGGAACGGCCATGCCGCATGGCGGCGCGGGTCTGGGTGGAACACGGATAGATACATGCGCGAGATGGCTCGAAGATGGGGTGTGCGGGCGATTCTGCTGCTTGCCGGCGTCGCGGTTTCGGCCTGCAGCACCGGCGGCCCGCAATCGGACACGCCGGAGACGCCCAGGACCACCACGAACGATCCGACCGACACCTACGACAAGACCAACCCCAATATCGAGGGCCGGCTGGGCGATCTGTTCAGTGCCGCCAACGACACTGCCAAGGGCCAGAATCTGCGGGTGAACAAGTATCTCTGGCGCGGCGCGCTGGAGACGCTGTCCTTCCTGCCGCTCGAATCGACCGATCCGTTTTCGGGCGTGATCACCACCGAGTGGGGTTCGCTTTCGGGCGCCGAGAACGAGCGGTTCAAGGTCACGGTCTACATCTCCGACGAAAAACTCAAGGCCGAGACGCTGCGGGTGGCGGTGTTCCGGCAGGTCCGCCGGGGCGGGGGCTGGACCACTGCCGCGGTTCAGGACGAGGTGCCGCGCCGGATCGAGGATTCGATCCTGACCCGGGCGCGCCAGCTGCGAATCGCGGACAAGAAGTCCTAGGGCCTTTCCACCAGTACCAATTGCGGGGCCGGCGGGCGCTGCCGGCGAGGATGACGGGATGTCGCGCTACAACGCAACCGAGATCGAGCCGAAGTGGCAGAAGGCCTGGGAGGAGGCGGAGACCTTCCGCGCCACCCGCGATCCCGCGCGGGCGAAATACTATGTGCTGGAGATGTTCCCCTACCCGTCGGGGCGCATCCATATGGGCCATGTGCGCAACTACACCATGGGCGATCTGGTGGCCCGCTACAAGCGCGCGCGCGGCTTCAACGTGCTGCACCCGATGGGATGGGACGCCTTCGGCCTGCCGGCGGAGAACGCCGCGATCGAACGCGGCATCCATCCGGCGGAATGGACCTATGCCAACATTGCCGACATGAAGGCGCAGATGCGCCCGCTCGGCCTCAGCCTCGACTGGTCGCGCGAATTCGCCACCTGCGACCCGGACTATTACGTCCATCAGCAGGCGATGTTCCTCGACATGCTGGAGGCGGGGCTCGTCTATCGCAAGACCCGGATGGTGAACTGGGATCCGGTCGACATGACGGTGCTGGCCAACGAGCAGGTGATCGACGGGCGCGGCTGGCGCTCCGGCGCGCCGGTGGAACGGCGCGAGATGCCGCAGTGGTTCTTCAACATCTCCGCCTATGCGCAGGAGCTGCTGGACGCCATCGACACGCTCGACCAGTGGCCCGAAAAGGTGCGGCTGATGCAGGCCAACTGGATCGGCAAGTCGCGCGGTCTGCAATTCGCCTTCGAAACCCGCGGCGCGCCGGAGGGGTTCGAGCGGCTGGAGGTCTATACCACCCGGCCCGACACGCTGATGGGGGCGAGCTTTGCCGCCATCTCGGCCGATCATCCGCTCGCACGTGCGCTGGAGAAGACCGACCCGGCCATTGCCGCCTTCTGCGCCGAGTGCCGCAAGCTGGGTACCAGCGAGGAGGCGCTGGAGACGGCCGAGAAGCTGGGGCTCGATACCGGGATCCGGGTGGTCCATCCGCTCGATCCCGACCGGGAGCTGCCGGTCTGGATCGCCAATTTCATCCTTATGGATTACGGCACCGGCGCCATCTTCGGCTGCCCGGCCCATGACCAGCGCGACCTCGATTTCGCCCGCAAATACGGCCTGGACGTGATCGACACCTTCGTCGCGCTGCAGGATGGTCGCCCGGTGGAGGATGTCGCCTTCGTGCCCCCCAAGACCGAGAAGGTGCGCTGGCTGAAGAATTTCGCCTGGCCCGAGATTGCCACCGGCGAGGAGGCGATCGAGGCCGCCATCGCCCATGCCGAGACGCACGGCTACGGCAAGGGGGTCGAACAGTTCCGCCTGCGCGACTGGGGCGCGACGCGGCAGCGCTTCTGGGGCTGCCCGGTGCCGGTGGTCCATTGCGACGCCTGCGGCATGGTGCCGGAGAGGCGCGAGAATCTGCCGGTCACCCTGCCCGAGGACGCCACCTTCGACCGGCCGGGCAATGCGCTCGACTGGCATCCGAGCTGGCGCGACGTGCCGTGCCCCAAATGCGGCGGGCCGGCGAAGCGCGAGACCGACACCATGGACACCTTCGTGGACAGCTCGTGGTATTACGCCCGCTTCACCGCGCCCTGGGCGAAGACCCCGACCAGCCGCGAAGACGCCGAATACTGGATGAACGTCGATCAGTATATCGGCGGCATCGAGCATGCGATCCTGCACCTGCTCTATTCGCGCTTCTTCGCCCGGGCGATGATCCGCACCGGGCATCTGCCGGAGAAATGCGCCGAGCCCTTCACCGCGCTCTTCACCCAGGGCATGGTCACCCATGAGACCTATTCCACGACCGACGAGCGCGGCCGCACCGTCTGGCACACGCCCGAGGAGGTGATTCGCGACGAGCGCGGCGCGCGGCTGAAGGACGGCCGGCCGGTAACCATCGGCCCGTCGGTCAAGATGTCGAAATCGAAGAAGAACGTGGTCGATCCGGCCGATATCGTCGAGCTGCACGGTGCCGACACCGCGCGCTGGTTCGTGATGTCCGACAGCCCGCCCGAACGCGACGTGGAATGGACCGCCGCGGGGGCCGAGGCGGCGGCGAAGCATCTGCAGCGGGTCTGGCGGCTGGCCGAGGAGGCCGTCGAGGCGGGCGATGGCGAGGCCGCGGCCGACGCGGCGCTGCGGCGGGCGGTGCATCGCACCATCGCCGGGGTGACCGATGACATCGAGGCCTTCGCCTTCAACAAGGCGATCGCCAAGCTCTACGAGCTGACCAACATCGTGGCGAAATCCGCCGCCGGCGGGGCGGAGAAGCGCGCGGCGATGAAGGTCATGGCCCAGCTGATGCAGCCGATGACCCCGCATCTGGCCGAGGAGATCTGGGCACTGCTCGGCGGCGAGGGGCTGGTCACCGACGCGCCCTGGCCCGAGCACGACCCGGCGCTGCTGGTCGAGGACAGCATCACCCTGCCGATCCAGATCAACGGCAAGCGGCGCACCGACATCACCGTGCCGGCCGATGCGGCGCGCGAGGCGATCGAGGCGGCGGTGCTGGCCGATGCCACCGTGCAGCGCTGGCTCGCTGGCGGTCAGCCGCGCAAGCTGATCGTGGTGCCCGGGCGCATCGTCAATGTGGTGCTCTGACCGCCGGCGCCTTCTGCTGATGCTCGGCGGGCTGACCGCCCTGTCGGCCTGCGGTTTCCGCCCGCTCTATGGCGAGGATTCGCCGGAACAGGCGCTGCGCGGCCGGCTGGCGGTGGGAAAGATCACCCATGGCACGCTGCCCGACCGGCTGGGGTTCCGTCTCGCCGAGGCGCTGCGCAGCGGCATCGGCGAGGGCGGCACGCCGCAATACCGCATCGACGCCGATGTGACGGTGACCGAATTCGGCCTCGCCATCACGCCGGACAACGCCACCACCCGCTACAACCTGACCGGAACCGCGAACTGGTCGCTGACGCCGCTGGCCGGATCGCAGCCCGTGATGAAGGGGGTGGCCGAAAGCCACACCGCCTATTCGGCCACCGCCAGCGTCTATGCCACGCGCATCGCCCGGCGGGATGCCGAATCGCGGCTGGGCCGGGCGCTGGCCGAGCGGATCCTGATCCAGATCGCGGCGCGGGCGGAGGAGATCGCCGGGTGAAGCTGAAGGCGGGCGAGCTCGAGCGCCATCTCGACGGGCTTGCCGCGGGACGGGCCGGCATGCTGATCTTCGGTCCTGACGCCATCGCGGTGGGGCAGATACGCGACCGCATCGCGCTGGCGGTGACGGGGCCGGAGGGCGAGGCGGAGATGCGGCTCACCCGGCTCGACGCGGCGGCGCTGCGCTCCGACCCGGCGGCGCTGCAGGATGCGATGCGCGCACAGGGCTTCTTTCCCGGGCCCCGGGCGGTGCTGCTGGATGGGGCGGGCGACGGGCTGGCCGGGCTGATCGCCGGGGCGCTCGACGGGGCCCGGCCCGGCGAGGATGGCTTTCTGATCGTCTGCGCCGGGGTGCTCGCCGCGCGTTCGAGGCTGCGCAAGCTGTTCGAGGCCGGGGCGAATCTCGTCGCGCTGCAGCTTTTCGACGACCCGCCCGGGCCCCGCCAGATCGCGGCGATGCTGGCCGAGGCCGGCCTGCCCGCCGCCGATCAGGATGCGCTTCAGGCCCTCGCCGCCTTCGCCGCCGAGATCGACACCGGCAGCCTCGCGAGGCTCATCGACAAGATCGCGCTCTATCGGGCCGACCGGCCGGGACCTCTGCGGCTGTCCGATGTGCTCGACTGCGCGCCGCAGAACCTCGAGGCCGGGCTCGACGAGGCGGTGGCTGCCGCCGCGGAGGGGCGCATCGACGCGCTGGCCCGCCAGCTGTCGCGGCTGAAGGCGCAGGGGGTGGCGCCGACCAGCATCTGCATCGCCGCCGCCCGGCATTTCCGCATCCTGCATGCCGCGGCCTGCGATCCGGCCGGGGCCGAGGCCGCGCTGGGCCG
>RFIR01000185.1 GCA_003695135.1 Alphaproteobacteria bacterium
CCGTGGAGGTTCCGGCGCCCGAGGAGCCGGTGACCGAGATGATGGGATGCTTCCTGCTCATCTCTCAGCTCCTGAAAAGCCCGCGCTTGCCGAAAAGGGCGGCGCTCTCCTGTTCGGGCAAGTCCTGATAGGTGGCCACGCGGGCGACCTTGTTGCGGCTGCCGAAGACGAAGGGGGTGCGGGCGTGCAGGCTGTCGGGAAGCTGATCGAGGATCGGATCGCAGGCGTCCGTGGCCCGCCCGCCCGCCTGCTCGATCAGAAACCCGATGGGTGCGCATTCATAGACCAGCCGCAGCCGGCCCCGCTCGTAGCCCTTCCGGTCATCGGCCGGATAGAGAAAGATGCCGCCGCGGGTCAGGATGCGGTGGGTCTCGGCCACCAGCGAGGCGATCCAGCGCATGTTGAAGTCGCGCCCCGCCGGACCTTCGGCCCCGGCGATGCGATCATCGATATAGGCGCGGATCGGCGCCGGCCAGTGGCGGTAATTGGAGGCGTTGATGGCGTATTCGGTCGAATCCTCCGGAATCGGGCCGAGTCGGCCCGCCGGGCGGAAGCGGCCCGCATCGGGGTCGAGCACGTATTTCAGCACCCCGTCGCCGAAGGTGACAACGAGGCAGCACTGCGGGCCGTAGATCACATAGCCTGCGGCCAGAAGTTCGCGGCCCGGCCTGATAAAGCTCCCCTCCGGCGCGTCGACGGCGGGGTAAATGCCGAAGATGGTGCCGATGGAGACATTGGTGTCGATGTTGGACGAGCCGTCCAGCGGGTCGATGGCCAGCGCCAGGCTGCCCTCGGGGTTGAGGGTCAGCACATCCTGCTGTTCCTCGGAGGCATAGTGGCGCACGGCCCCGCCCGCCAGGGCCATGCGGAAGCTTTCGTCGGCGATCACGTCCAGCGCCTTCTGCGTGTCGCCGTCGACGTTCTGTCCGCCTGTGCGCGCCAGATCCTCATCGATACCGCCACGCGCGATGCGCCGGGCAAGTGCGGCCGCAGCCGATACGATGCGCCCGACCGTCTCCGCCACCTCAGCGGGCAGCAATGCCGGCAAACCGTCGATGGATCGTGACATGAGATCCTCCCCTCAATCACCGGCGGCAAACTGCTCGACAAATCGTGTTCGAGTAAACTAAATAATTCAAAATACACATTCGGAGTTTTCTAATGATACGCGCCGATGCCATCACGCTGAAGCAGTTGCGGGCGCTCAAGGCGGTCGCCGAGGCCGGATCGCTGGCCGCCGCCGCCCGGGCGCTCGGCCAGTCTGCACCCACGATTCACAGCCAGATCAGGAATCTGGAAACCGCACTCGACCGCGCCGTGTTCGAACGTCCGGTCCGGGGCGAGGCGTTCCGGCTGACGCCGCAGGGCCGCGAGATGCTGCGCGCGGCCGAGCGCATCGAGGCGCATTTGTCGCAGGCAACAAGCACCATCGCGGCGCTGGAGGCCGGGCGCAGCGGCCGCGTCCGCCTCGCCGTGGTGTCCACCGGCAAGTATTTCGCCCCGACTCTGGTCCGTCGGCTGGCCGAGATTCGGCCCGATATCGAGGTCGTGCTCAGCGTCGGCAACCGGGCGCGCACGCTGGAGGGGATGGAGCAGGCCGCATACGATCTGATCATCATGGGCCGGCCACCGCGGATGCAGATGGGCAATGCGCGTCCCATCGGCCCGCATCCGCATGGCATCATCCTGCCGCCGGGCCATCCCCTGGCGGGAGGCGCGGGATACGACCCCGACCGGCTTCTGGCCGAGACCTTCATCCTGCGCGAGCCGGGATCGGGCTCGCGCATCGTCGCCGAACGCTATCTCGACCGCTTCGCCCAGGGCCGGCCGGAGCGGCTGATGGAGATGGAGTCCAACGAGACCATCAAGCAGGCGGTGATCGCCGGGCTCGGCATCGCCATGATCTCGCTGCACACCGTGGCCGAGGAGCTGCGCAGCGGCCGGCTGACGCTGCTGAAGGGCCAGGGGCTGCCGGTGATGCGGCACTGGTACCTGATCACCCCCGATGGCGAGGCGGCCGCACCGGCTGCGGCGACCCTCGCCCGCGAGATCACCGACATGAACGCCGCCTTCCTGCCGCCCCTGCCAGGCGAGGGCTGAGCGAGAAGACGCGCGCGAGCGCAGATTTGCGGTGTCCATGCCATGCCGCCGCCCCTTCGCCCGTGTCGTCTGGCGAGAATGCCCGAACCGGTCGAAATCGGGAGAGTCGAGGCGCGGGAAAAATCCCCTGCAAATCTCCGGCGTGAATGCAGGTCGCTGAACTTGGCCGGTTCCCGGTCATCATGACCACGTGCGTAGAGTAATTAAAAGAGACCCCTGCAAACCCGGATGTAGACAGGAATCCTGAATGTGCCGGTTTTCAAACCAATCGAATCTGCGCGTGCATAAAATAATTAGAAGATAGCTCTGCAAAACTCAACCAGCCAGACCCGGGCGTTCCGCGCGGGCGCCACGAAATTGTGGCGCCACATGCGCTCTTCCCGTTTTCACTGTTGATTGATAAATATTGATTGCGAAGTTAATTTCTAATTATTTTAGGTGCGTACAGGTCCGATCCCGCTGAAGCCTCATGCATTCAGGATGCCCGCCTGCATCCGGGTTTCGCAAGGTCTCCTGAAGGCATTTCGAATCCTTCGTACCAACCGCCCGGCGCGCAAAGCGAGCCGGCCATGCGCCCGCGCGCCCTGTCTGGACGGATCATGCCATAGCGGGGCCGGCGGTCAGCCCGTGCCCACCCCGGCTCTCGAGCCCGTCCCGGGGAATGGGCCTCCGCCTGTTGGTCTGACCGGCCTGAACAGTTGCGCGCGGCGGCCGCCATCGAGGCGCCGACCCGGGCAGGCGCTGCCCTCTCGCCGCGCTTCGTGCCGGTCGGGCAGCGCGCCGGGACCGCCCCCCTCAGGTCACCCGGCCCATCACCTGGTATTCCGGTGCGCGAAAGGCCCCGCTGCCGATCACCTCGCCGAGAATTTCTGCCGCGCGCCCGACATCGGCGCGGTCGAGATAGAGCGGCGTGAAGCCAAAGCGCATCAGGTCGGGCGGGCGGAAATCGCCGATGACGCCGCGCGCGATCAGCGCCTGCATCGCCGCATAGCCGTGCTGGAAGGCAAAGGAGACCTGCGAGCCGCGGGCGGACGGATCGCGCGGCGACGCGAGGCGCAGGGAGGGGCAGCGCGCCTCGACCTCGGCGATGAAAAGCTCCGACAGCTCGATCGAGGCGGCGCGGACCGCCGCCATCTCCACCCCCTCCCACGCATCGAGCGCGGCATCGAGCACGGCGAGCTGGATCACCGGCGGCGTGCCCACGCGCAGCCTTTCGGTCGACATGGCCGGGCGGTAGCCCGGCTCCATGGCAAAGGGGGCCTCATGGCCCATCCAGCCAGACAGCGCCGGCTCCACCTCTTCGACTATGTCGGGGCGGACATGGATGAAGGCGGGGGCGCCGGGGCCGCCATTGAGATACTTGTAGCTGCAGCCTGCCGCGAATTCGGCGCCGCAGCCGGCGAGATCCAGCGGCACCGCCCCGGCGCTGTGCGCCAGATCCCAGATCATCACCGCACCGGCCTCATGCGCGCGGCGGGTGATCGCGGCCATGTCGTGCATCCGGCCGCTGCGGTAATCGACATGGGTCAGCATCACCGCCGCCACCTCCGGTCCGATCGCCTCGGCAACCGCCTCCGGCGCCGGGGTGCGCAGCTCGTGGCCCTTGCCCAGCATGCGGATCAGCCCCTGCGCCATGTAGAGATCGGAGGGGAAATTGCCGCTGTCCGACAGGATCACCCGCCGGTCGGGGCGCATCGCCAGCGCCGCGGCCAGCGCCTGATAGACCTTGATCGACAGCGTGTCGCCGGTGGCCACCGATCCCGCCGGCGCGCCGATCAGCCGGGCGATGCGGTCGCCCACCCGTTTCGGCAGCCCCATCCAGTCGGCGCTGTTCCAGGCCCGGATCAGCGCGCGGCCCCATTCGCTGGTCATGACCTCATGCGCCCGCTCAGCCGCGCCGCGTGGCAGCGGCCCCAGCGAGTTGCCGTCGAGATAGATCACCTCCTCGGGCAGATCGAACAGCGCCTTTCGCGGCAGGGTGGCGGCCATCTCACAGCTCCCCGCGCACATGCCACAGCTCGGGGAACAGCTCGACATCCAGCATCCGGCGCAGATATTTCACCCCCGAGGTGCCGCCGGTGCCGCGCTTGTTGCCGATGACCCGCTCGACCGTGGTCACGTGGTTGAAGCGCCAGCGGCGGAAATAATCCTCCAGATCCACGAGCTTCTCGCCCAGTTCGTAAAGCGTCCAGTAGGTTTCGGTGTTCTCGTAGACCTGCTTCCACCGGGCCTGGATCGCTGGAACGGCCTCATGCGGCGCATCGAGCTGCGGCGCGGGAACGCTGTCCTCATGCCCGTCGATGGTACGGAACAGCAGGCGGACGACCTCGTCATAGAAGCTCGGCCGGGCCAGTTCCTCGGCCAGCAGGCGATGGACCTCCGCATGATGCGCATGGGGCTTGAGCATGTTGGGATTGCGGTTGCCCAGCACGAATTCGATCAGCCGGTACTGGTGCGACTGAAAGCCCGAGGACGGCCCCAGCGCGGCGCGAAAGCGGGTGTAGTCGGCCGGGGTCATGGTGCGCAGCACGTCCCAGGCGCTGTTGAGCTGCTCGAAGATGCGGCTGACACGCGCCAGCATCTTGAACATCGGCGCGATGGCCCCCTCGTGCAGCGCGGCGCGGGCGGCGGACAGCTCGTGAATGGCCAGCTTCATCCACAGCTCGCTGGTCTGGTGCTGGATGATGAACAGCATCTCGTCATGCGCGTCGCTCAGCGGGTGCTGCTGGGCGAGCAGCGTGTCGAGGTGCAGATAATCGCCATAGGACATCGCGTCGGCATAGCTCATCCGCGCGCCCTCGGCGCCGGGATCGTAAGGCTGGCTGGTCATGACATCATCCTCGGCCGGGATCGGCGGAATGCCCCGGCGCCGGAACCACGCGCCGCGGGCATCTCCTTCAGGCACGAAACCTACCGGCAGAGCGGGCGCGGAGGCAAGCCACGCGCGCGCCCGGTTGCCCCGGAGGCAGGGCGCGCGCTATCAGCGGGGAGGGGCGGCCGTGCCGCAGTGGGGAAGACCGAAGCTCGATGACAAGAACCAACCTTTCCCGGGCGTCAGCCCGGGCAGCGCCCGCCCGCCCCCCTGGCGGGCGCTTCCGCCCCCGCCTCGGGCGGGCACTGCCCTCAACGCCTCATGGGCAACGGTCGAGACGGGAACGCCCGCAAAGAGGTAAGGGATGAGTCGATTTCATCGGGCCTTGGTATGAGAGGAGGAACCAGCAGGAATGCAGACCACGATTTGCGCGAACCCGGTCAGGCCGGTGGACCTATGACCGACGCCGGTATCGACTGGGAAGACGCGCTGTCCAATGGCAGCCACATCGCCGGGGCCGAAAGCTATCCCGAACGCTGGGCCGCCCGCGCCGCGGCATTCCGAGAGCGCGTGCCGGGCCGGCTCGACATCGCCTATGGCGCCCATCCGCGCGAGCGGCTCGACCTGTTCGAACCCGAAGGCCCTCCGCGCGGCCTCGCCGTCTTCATCCATGGCGGCTACTGGCTGCGCTTCGACAAGTCGAGCTGGTCCGATCTCGCCGAAGGCGCGCTGGCGCTGGGGTGGGCGGTGGCGCTGCCGAGCTATGTCCTTGCCCCCGAGGCGCGCATTCCCGACATCACCGGCCAG
>RFIR01000186.1 GCA_003695135.1 Alphaproteobacteria bacterium
CCGATCCTCTGCACCGCCTCGAGCTGGTCGAGATAGGCCGCGCGCACCGCATCGAGGTTGCGCGCCTCGCCCGGATCGAGATGGTCGGTACCGACGCCGTTTGTGACCAGCGCCTCGGGCAGTTCGGCGCGGGTGCGCGTTATCAGCTCCAGCGCGCCGGGCCAGTCCAGCCCCGCGCCGCGCTGGGCGGTGTCCATCGCCTCGGCGATCCCCAGCCCCAGCCCGGCGAGGTGGCGGCGAAAGGCCATGGTCGCGTCCCAGTCCACCGCGGCGGGGCCGTCGGGGTCGGCAGCGGCGAAGGGATCGGCGACCACATGCGCCGCGGCGTAGACGATGCGCACCGCATCCCTTTCCAGCGGGTCGGCGGCGACGGGCGTGCCGGTGAGCTCGTAGTCGGCCAGCACGCCGGTGGCATCGGGCAGGGCGATCTTCATCGGGCGAACATCCTTCAGAAACGCGGCACCAGCATCCCGCCATCGGGCGAGATGACCTGGCCCGTGGTATAGGGCAGCTTTCCACCGGCAAGGGCGGCGATGATGGCGCCGACCTCATCGGGCTGCCCGATGCGCGGCAGCAGGCTCAGCCCGGCCTCGATGCGCCGTTCGTAGTCTTCCATCACCGGCGCGGTCAGATCGGTGGCGATCACGCCGGGCTGGACGTCGTAGACGGCGATGTTCTCTGCGCCCAGCCGCACCGCCCAGACCTTCGCGACCATCGCCGCCGCGGCCTTGGAGGCAGAATATTCGCTTCGTGTCACGCCCACCGCCCTTGCGTTGGAGGAGGTGACGAAGACGATGGAATGAAACAGCGCCGGATCGCGTTCGCGCGCCAGCAGGCGCCGTGCGAAGGCCTGGGTGAGAAAGAACATCGCCTTGGCGTTGACCGCAAGGCAGCGGTCCCAGCTTTCCTCGCTCACATCCAGCGGGTCGCCGCGGCTGAGCGCGCCCACCCCGGCATTGTTGACCAGCGTGGTCAGGGGGCCGAGTGCATCCTCGATCTCGGCCAGCCGGGCATCGTGACCGGCCAGATCGGTCACGTCGAACGGGACCGGGAACGCCTTCCCCCCCTCGGCGCGCACGCGCTCCACCGCCCTCGCCAGCTCGGCATCCTCGGCCGGGCCATTGACCGCGACCGCGAAGCCCGCGCGCGCCAGCGCCAGCGCCGCGCCCAGCCCGATGCCGCGGCTGGAGCCGGTGACGAGTGCGACCGGACCGTTCATGCCGCCGCTCCCTTTCTCGGCAATTCGCGGGCGATGATCGCGCGCCGGATCTGGCTGGTGGCCTCACGGGCCTGGCAGATCCCGGCGTCGCGACAGAGCCGTTCGACCTCGAAGCCGCGGATGTCGCCCGGGCCGCCGAACACCTGCACCGCGTCGGAGGAACGGGCCACCGCCATGTCGCCGGCAAGGCATCCGGCGAGCGAACAGGCCATGGTCGCATCCTCGCCGCGGTCGATCTTGCCGGCCACCGGACGCACCGTCATCTCGCGCACCTGCCGCCGGATCTGGGTCAGAATCATTCGTCACACCGGAGGTAACTGGTTGGTTACTTGTAGGATCGCTCCCGCCCCGGGTCAAGCCTCGACCGCCGGCCCCGCCGCCGGGAATCGCAGCGTCCGTGCGGGCGCCCTTCGGATCGGGCGCTTCGGCCGTCCTCTCCTTTCCGCTTGCCCGGACGCGGCGGGCGGGCTAGTAACCATACGGTTACTTGAAGGAGATGTCCCATGCGCCCCTCTGACAAGGTCCGTTTCGGCCGTGTCGATCTGGAGGTCACCGCCTTCGGTTTCGGCACCGCCCCGATCGGCAACATCTTCCGCGAGATCGACGAGGCGACCTCGGACGCGATGATCCGTCACGCCTGGGATGCCGGGATCCGCTATTTCGATACCGCGCCGATGTATGGACACGGTCTTGCCGAGCTGCGCACCGGCCATTCGCTGCGCTGGAAGGAGCGCGACGATTTCGTGCTCTCCTCCAAGGTCGGCCGGGTGCTGAAGCCGGCGCGCAAGGCCGATATCGACTACGCGCCCTGGACCAATGCCGGCCGCTTCACCATGCATTTCGACTACAGCTATGACGGGGTGATGCGCAGCTTCGAGGACAGCCTGCAGCGGCTGGGTCTGGAACGCATCGACATCTGCTTCATCCATGACATCGACCGGTTCACCCGCGGCGACGCCCAGCCGGCGGTGTTCGAGCAGGCGATGGACGGGGCGTGGCGGGCGCTGTCGGATCTGCGCAACCAGGGCGTGGTCAGGGCGATCGGTGTCGGCGTCAACGAATGGCAGGTCTGTCAGGCGGCGCTGGAGCGGCGCGATTTCGACTGCTTCCTGCTGGCGGGGCGCTACACGCTTCTGGAACAGGAGGCGCTCGACAGCTTCCTGCCGCTGTGCGAGGCGCGCGGCGCGGCGGTGGTGGTGGGCGGCGGCTTCAATTCCGGCATCCTCGCCACCGGCGCGGTGCCGGGGGCGAAGTACAACTATGCCCCGGCGCCGGAGCCGGTCATGCAGAAGGTCGCCCGCATCGAGGCGGTTTGCCGCGCCCATGACGTGCCGCTGCCCGCCGCGGCGCTGCAATTCGTGGTCGCCCATCCCGCGATTGCGACCTTCATGACCGGCACGCGCACCGTCGAGCAGCTTGAGAACAACCTCGCCTGGTTCAGCCATCCGATCCCGGCCGAATTCTGGGCCGAGCTCAAGGCCGAAGGGCTGCTGCGCGCGGATGCGCCAACGCCGGCATGAGCGGGCGGGAACTGCCGCCGCTGCCGCGCCGCGCATCTCCGGTTACAGGAGCCTGACGCCGGGCAGCCGTAGGGTGCGCCATGAATGCGCACCCTACAGATCAGGCAGCTCGGGAACATGCGATTGGCCCCTTCGCCCGGGATCGGCGTCACGACGCCTTCGGCGAGAGTATTTGGACCAAGAAGAAGAGGTGCTTCAGTGCTTGGAGCCGGAGCCGCGGCGGCACATCAGGTGAATTTCGGCTTGCGCTTTTCGCGGAAGGCCGCGAGCCCCTCGGCCAGCTCCGCCGACCCGGCCGCGGCAGTCCCGGCAAGCGCATCGAGCACGCGCTCACGCTCCTCGCCCTCGGCGGCATTGATCATCATCTTGGAAATGGTGGTGGCGCAAGGGGCACGGGCGATGACCGCCTGCGCAACCTCGCGGGCGGCATCCAGGCCGGTGCCGGTCTCGACCACAAGATCGACGAGGCCATGGGCCAGCGCCTCCTCGGCGGTGAAGATCTCGCCGAACAGCACCATGCGCCGCACGATCTGCGCGCCGAAGCGGCGCACCGCGCGCTGCGTTCCCGACCAGCCCGGCACGATGCCGAGGCCCGGCTCGGGCTGGCCGAGCTTCACATGCGTCTCGGCAATGCGCAGATCGGCGCAGGCGGCCAGCTCCAGCCCGCCGCCCAGCGCATGCCCGTTCAGAACCGCGATCACCGGCAGGCGCAACCGGGCGAGCGCATCGAAGGCATCATGCCCGTCGCGGATCCAGCGCCGGCCGAAGGTTTCGGCATCGAGCGCCGACCACGCCGCGATGTCGCCCCCGGCGCAGAATGCCCGGCCGGTGCCGGTCAGGATCACCGCGCGCAGCCCCTCGGCCGCCTCGATCTCGGCGCAGCAATCGCGCAAGCCTGCAATCGCGGCCATGTCGAGCGCGTTGCGCCGCTCGGGCCGATTCAGGGTCAGGATCGCGACCGGGCCGTCCCGCCTGAGGGTGATGCCGGATCCGTCCCCGCTCATTAGTGCACCCTCCCCACTGGAAGGTTCGACCGGTTTGGTGTGAGCCTTTCGCTTCCGGTGCCCTGTTGCGACGGCCTGGGTCGCTTTCCAGCGAATGGCCCGCATGAGACCTGCCGCGCGCGGGGTGTCGGGAGGACATGACGGGCC
>RFIR01000187.1 GCA_003695135.1 Alphaproteobacteria bacterium
GCCAGCTCGGGCGCCGCCGGCGCCGCCTCCTCGGTTGCGGCCGGCAAACCGGTCTCACGATCCACGGTCGCGGCTGGCGGGCTGGCGGGGCGAAGTTCGACCGCCCCCGGCCGTGGAGCGTGCCGCGGTGCAGAGCTGGTCAGCGGCGCCTGCGGCCGCGGCGGCAGGTTTTCCTCAACCGCTTCTTCCCCGACCTCGCTCGCGGTTTCGGCCGGCGAGGTATCGGCAGGAGCGGTCTCGGCCGCCTCCGGCGCGGACCGGCGGGCAGGGCGCGGGGCAGGGGCGGCGTGTGCGGGACGCTCCGGGCCCGGCTCCATCGCGGGCTCGCGTCCCGGGGCGCGCCGCGGTGCGGCGGTCGCGCGCGGCGCGTCGGGATCGGGCGGCAGGGCGGCGATCACGATGTCCTCGCCGGGATCGCGATCTGCGGGCGAGGATGCCGGCGGCTCGGCCATCGGGGCCGGTTCGGCCTGCTCAACCGCGCGGGTGATGGCCGAGGGCAGCTCCGGCGCTGCCTGCGCCGGCGGTGTTTCGGTTGCCGTGGCCGCCGGCGTCGATGCCGGTCGCGCGGGCGGAGGCGGCGGGGCCGGACGCTCGTCCGCGACCGATCCGGGCCCCGGCGCGGCCGGTGGCCGGGCCGGGTTCGTCTGTGTCTCAGGGGCAGGTCGGTGCGGCGGGGTGATCGCAGGCGCCGCGGCCGGCGCGCTCAACGGCCGCGCCTGCGGCGGGGTACTGACGGCGATATTCGCGCGGGCGGCCCCGGCCATGGCCAGAACGATACCCAGACCGGTCAGGACGGCCCGAATTCGCCGCCCGAATTCGCGGAAGTCACGATCCACGGAATGCCCCTTGTCGCGCATGCTGTGCCTGTATTGCGGCCTGGCCCTTCCTGGCCGACAGCCGCGAGCCGAACCGGCCCCGCGTTCCCACCTGGAACGCCGCTTCCCGGAATCACCGAACCGGGCCGGCCCGAGCATAGTACGATGCGCGCGGGAGCGCCAGAGCCGGAGTGCCCTGCCGCAGACCGGTATGCACACTCGCCGGGCTTGCCCGCATCGCGCCCGGCTGCCATCATTGGGCAATTCGCCTGCGCCCCGTTTTCCCGGTGGCGAGGTTCCGGACCGGAGTGCCGAAATGATGCTGACACGCGCCGTCCCGTTGCACGGGGTGGTCGCCGGCGTATTCTGGATGGTGCTGACGACCTTCTGTTTCGTCGGCGTCACCGGAATCGTGCGCTATCTGGGATCGCAGGTCCCGGCAGTGGAGGCGGCATTCCTGCGCTATCTGGCCGGTGCGCTGATCATGCTGCCGCTGATGCGGGGGCTGTTGCGCAGGCCGCCCACGGCACGCGCCATTCGGCTGCATGTGCTGCGCGGCGTGCTGCATGGCGGGGCGGTGATGCTGTGGTTCTATGCCATGGCGCGCATCCCGATCGCCCAGGTCACCGCGCTGGGCTATGTCTCGCCGATCTTCGTGACCATCGGCGCGGCGCTTTTTCTGGGCGAGCGGCTCTATCTGCGGCGGATCGGCGCCATCATCGTCGGGCTGATGGGCGCGCTGGTGATCCTGCGACCGGGATTTCAGGAGATCTCGCTGGGCCAGCTGGCGCAGCTCGGCGCCGCGCCGCTTTTCGCGGCCTCCTTCCTGCTGGCCAAGGGGCTGACCGGGCATCAGTCCGACACGACCATCGTCGGCATGCTGTCGATCTTCTGCACGCTGACCCTGCTGCCGGGCGCGGTGATGAACTGGCAGCCGCCGAGCGCGGCCGAGCTCTTCTGGCTGACCGTGACCGCGGCCCTTGCGACCCTGGGCCATTTCACCATGACCCGCGCCTTTCGCGCCGCACCGATCACGGTGACCCAGCCGATCACCATCCTGCAGCTGGTCTGGGCGACAATCCTCGGGATCATCGCCTTTGGCGAGCCGGCCGATCCCTTCGTTATCCTCGGCGGGCTGATGGTGGTGGGGGCGGCAAGCTTCATCTCGCATCGCGAGGCGGTGGCCGCGCGTCGCGCCATCACCCCGCCGGCGCAGGCCACAAAGGGGTAGGGCCGGACGCCAGCGGACCCATTCCGTGGCGCCAGGGAGTCGTCGCTGTCGAGTGGGCGATCCCTGAACGTCGAAATGCCACCCGGAGCGTTTCACGGCGTCTGAGGTGCGCGAAACTTGCCGGAGCGCGTGGGGCTTGGTCGCACTCTCCCGCCCATGGCGCAAAGCGGCGTCGGCATGCCTCCGCCCGTTTCATGGCGCGCGCATGCCCGCGCGCCGGTGTCCGGAGTGAACCGGATTGCGCCCGATACGCCCCGTTTTCCAAAAAGGGCCGTGAAGCGCCACTGGCCAGACCCGGTCGGGTCGCGCAGGCGCCACGAAATGCGGCGCCGGTCATGTTGTGATTATTCTCACTGTTGATTGTTAAATATTGATTGGGGAATTATTTTATAGAGACCTCTGCAAAACCCTGCCGCTAGACCCGTACCTTGCGCTTGGGCGCCGCGAAATGCGGCGCCGGCGAAGTTTGTTCCTGATTTTCACCTATTTGATAAATATTGATTGGGGAATTATTTCCTAATTACTTTACGCGTGCGCAGTACACATTGGCAGAGAACGCGTCTCGTCCGGGATGCCCCGTCGTGCCGGAATATTTCCGGGGTATTTTCTAATTACTTTACATGCGCGCGATCATGATCGCTGTAAAACCATGCGCATTCCTGGGATATCCGCGCCAGGCCAGGTTTTGCAGGGGGCTCCGGCTCCCTCTCAGCCGCGCCGGCGGCGACGGACGCGTCCGGCATCACCCGCGTTGAAGCTGGGGCTGGGCAGGGTGACGATCCGTTCCAGCTCGGGGAACGGGTCGACTGCATGGGGCATCGCCGAGGCGTTGACGAAATGCTCCTGAAACCGCGGCTCCACCGCGGTCTCGACCTTCTCGATGCGGCGCACCAGCTTCTCGATGTCGCGCCGCGCCGCCCTGTTGAGCAACGCGATGCGTGCGCCGGTGCCGGCGGCGTTGCCCGCGCTCTGCACCTTCTCCAGCGGGCAGTCGGGGATCATGCCGAGGATCATCGCGTGCCTGGGCGAGATATGCGCCCCGAAGGCGCCGGCCAGCACGATGCGTTCGACGCGATCCACGCCAAGCCTGTCCATCAGCAGACGCGCCCCGGCATAGAGCGCGGCCTTGGCCATCTGGATGGCGCGCACGTCCTGATTGGTGGCGGTGATGAGCGGCCCGCCCGCATCGCGCCCGTCATGCAGGACATAGGCGAAGGTGCGGCCGTCCGCGATGCAGCGGGCGCTGCCCGTCTGTTCGGCCGAGCCGATCAACCCGCCGGCATCGACGATGCCGGCCAGCCGCATCTCGGCGATCGCCTCGATGATGCCCGAGCCGCAGATGCCGGTGACACCGGTGCCGGCCACGGCCTCGGCAAAGCCCGGCTCGTCCGACCACAGATCGCAGCCGATTACGCGAAAGCGCGGCTCCTTGCTGACAGGGTCGATCTCGACGCGTTCGATGGCGCCCGGCGCGGCGCGCTGGCCCGATGAAATCTGCGCACCCTCGAAGGCCGGCCCGGTGGGCGAGGAGCAGGCCAGCACCCGCTCGCGATTGCCGAGCTGGATCTCGGCATTTGTGCCGACATCGACGATCAGCACCAGATCGTCGGACTTGTCCGGCGCCTCGCTGAGCGCCACCGCCGCGGCATCGGCGCCGACATGGCCGGCGATGCAGGGCAGGATGTAGATACGCGCATTCGGGTGCAGGGAGAGCCCGATTTCCTCGGCCCGCAGATCGAGTGCATTGGCGGTGGCCAGCGCGAAGGGTGCCCAGCCGAGTTCCACCGGGTCGATGCCGAGGAGCAGATGGTGCATGACCGGATTGCCGACCAGCACCGCCTCCAAGATAGTCTCGCGCGCGATGCCGGCCTCGGCAGCGATGGCTTCGGCAAGGCTGTTGATCGCCTCGCGCACCGCGCGCGTCATCTCCTGCGCACCGCCGGGGTTCTGCATGGCATAAGAGACGCGGCTCATCAGATCCTCGCCGAAACGGATCTGCGGGTTCATCAGGCCCGAGGAGGCGATCACCTCGCCCGTGTGCAGGTCGCACAGATGCCCAGCGATGGTGGTGGAGCCGACATCGATGGCCAGCCCGTGGATGCCGCCCTCGTAATAGCCCGGCCAGATCCCGACGATGCGCGCGGGTGCGGCCTCGCGGCCCTGCCAGACCGCGCAGGTCGCCTTCCATTCGCCTTCGCGCAGGACGCGCTGCAGACTGTGCAGCACGCCTATGTCGGCCTCGATGCCGCCCAGCCCCCATTGTTCGGCCAGCGCCGTCGCCAGCCGTTCCAGATCGCCCGAGGGGTGGTGGATGTCGGGCTCGGCCACCTCGACATAGTAGAGCCTTGTGGCGGGATCGAGCACGATCTCGCGGGCCTCGGCGCGCTTGCGCACCACCTGCCGGTGCAGCTGGCTTTCGGGCGGCACGTCGATGACCACATCGGCCGCGATCCGGGCCTGACAGCCGAGACGGCGGCCCTCCGGCAATCCGCGCTTGCGGTGATAGCGCTCCTCGACCGCGTTCCAGGGCGACAGCGCATCCGGACCCACGGTCAGCCCGTGCTTGGGGAAGGAACCGAAGGCGGGCGTGACCTGGCACTTGGAACAGATGCCGCGCCCGCCGCAGACCGAATCGAGATCGACCCCGAGGCTGCGCGCGGCCTCCAGCACGCTGGTGCCGGCCGGAACCCGGCCCCGCTTGCCCGAGGGAGTGAAGATGACGAGGGGATCGGTTTTGCTCATGAGCTCTGCCCGCTGCCTGCCTGCGCCCCGCATTGCCTGTTCCGCGCCCGAGTGCAAGCCGGGTTGCGGTGATTCCGGCTCCGTTCACGCCGTGACCGGCAGCGTCTCCAGACCGCGGAAGTGATAGCGGTCGGCATAGACCGGCCTTCCGTCGAGCCGGAGCGTGGGCAGACGCCGGAACAGATCGGCCAGCGCCACGCGCAGCTCCAGCCGCGCCAGCGGCGCGCCGACGCAGAAATGGATGCCGGCGCCGAAGGCATGATGCAGCGGCCCGTCGCGGCCGGGACGGAAGTCGTGCGGGTCTTCATAGGCCGCCGGGTCGCGGCCCGCCGCGCCCAGCAGCAGCCCGACCTTGTCGCCGATGGCGAAGCGGCGGCCGTAGATCTCCACCTCCTCCAGCGCGTAGCGGGTAAAGAGATGCAGCGGCGGGTCGAAGCGCAGGATCTCCTCCACCGTGTCGATGGCGCGTTCGGGCGTGGCGAACAGCGCCTGCGTCTCCAGCCCGCTTTCCAGCACCGCCTTCACCCCGTTGCCGAAGGCATGGACCGTCGCCTCGTGCCCGGCATTGAGCAGAAGGATGCAGGTGGTGACCAACTCGTCGGTCGAAAGCCGGTCCCCCGCTTCCTCCGCCGCGATCAGCACGCTGATCAGATCCTCGCCCGGGCTGCGGCGGCGGCGCGCGATGTAGCCGCGGATGAAGGCGGCGAACTCGGTGGCGGCAGCGGCTGCACGCTCCTCCACCGCCCGGTCACGACGCGCCTGATACATCGCCACCATGTCATGCGACCAGGAAAGCAGCTGATCGGCCATCTCCTCCGGCACGCCCAGAAGCCGGCAGATGACGATGACCGGGATGCGCGCGCACCAGGCGGGCAACAGGTCGATCCGGTCGCCGGAGAAGCCCTCGATCAGCTGCGTGGAAAGCGCGGCGATCTCCGGCTCCAGCCGCGAGATGCGGCGCGAGACGAAGGCGCGGCTGACCAGCGCGCGCAGGCGCGTATGGGCGGGCGGCTCGCGCTCCAGCATCGAATGCGCCTCGATCGCGTAGAAGGGGCGCAGATGCTCGGGCGGCTCCGGCAGCAGTCCCGGCGGTGCCTCGCGGCCGAAGCGGCGATCGCGCAGAAGCGCACCGACCTCGGCATGGCCTGCGGCGCAGGGAAACCCGTATTCGACCCAGTCGAAAAGCGGTCCTGTCGCGCGAACGCGATCGTAGAACGCCCAGGGCGACTGGACGAAGGCGGGGTCACGGGGCGATTGCGAAACGGCCATGGATCGGGCAGACGGGGTCCGGGCATGGGGAACGGGGCGACAGCGCGCTCAAGGATAGAGAAATTGTCAACGCTTGTCTGCGAGAAACGATGGCGTCTGTTGCGTAGAGCCGGCTCGATGATGCCGGGTCTCATGGGATTGCCCCTTGTATCTGCCGATTGTCCACCACGCACCGGCGCCGGTGCGTGCGACGAAGATCGGGCGGGCAGTTTTCCCCGGCGATCGGGCAAGACGGGCGCCGCGGCCCAGGATCCGGTCGCGGTGCCTTTCGCCATGGGCGACCGTGTCCGGCACCGGGGCGTCGCATCCCGTCCCGATACCGTGTGGAACCTCCGATGAGGGTCTTCGGTCATCTTCACGGGCAGGAGGTGCTGGAGGCGGTGCTGGAGGACAGCGCCACCCGCATCGCGATCCTCAATTATGGCTGCGTTCTGCGCGACTGGCGGCTGGACGGGGTGCCGATGTGCCTCGGCTTCGAGCGGTTCGAGGACTATCCGCGCCACAGCCGGTCCTTCGGCATCATCGCCGGGCGGGTCGCCAACCGCATCGCCGGGGCGCGGTTCCGGCTGGCAGGACAGGAATACCGGCTGAGCGCCAACACCCCGCCGCATCATCTGCATGGCGGCCTGATCGGGCTCGGCCGGCGGCTGTGGCGCATGGAGACCGACGCGCGCGCCAATGCGGTGCGGCTGAGCCATACCAGCCCCGATGGCGAGGAAGGCTATCCGGGCCGGGTCGATTTCACCGTCACCTTCCGCCTGACCGGCGGGCGGCTGGCCTGCGAGATGACGGGGCGGCCCGACCGGCCGACGCCGATCAACCTCGCCCAGCACAGCTATTACAATCTGGCCGGGCAGGGCGATGTGCTGGGGCACGAGCTGCGCATCGAGGCCGGGCATTATCTGCCGGTGGACGCAGAACTGATCCCGACCGGCGAGATCGCCCCGGTGGCCGGTACCCGCTTCGATTTCCGCCGCTTCCGCCGGATCGGCGAGGCCGATGCCGACGGGGCGGGGTTCGATCACAATTTCTGCCTGCACGCGGATCGGGATCCGGCGCAACCCGCCGCCGAGGTCAGGGCTGCCGGACGGCGACTGCGCCTGTGGACCGACCAGCCGGGGCTGCAGCTTTACACCGCCCGGCCGCTCGCCGTGCCGGTGCCGGGACTCGACGGGCAGCGCTACGGCGCCTGCGCCGGGCTGTGTCTGGAGGCGCAGGGCTGGCCCGATGCGGTCAACCGGCCGGCCTTCCCGCCGATCATCCACACGCCCGAACGCCCCTATTTCCAGCGGCTGGAGGTGGAGATTGCCGCCGGGGCCTGAGCGCTTCGGCCAGCCCGTCGCTCGGTTCACCGCAATGCGACTTGCCTTGAGCAGATGCGCAGGGCTAGACAGGCGGTTGCGAGGGGCAACTGCGCGTGAAATCGGGCAGATGAGACGAAGAGTTGAGACCCTGTCTTCACTGATGCGGCGGTCCCTGGCCGCCGGTCTTGGTGCCGGGCTGGTGCTGCTGGCCGCCTGCACGCCCGAGCCGCCGCCGCCGGATGTGCGCGACATCACCGAGATCCGCGCCCGCGTCGGCCCGCGGATTGCGCGCGAGATGGCCGAGATGGGCCTGCAGCTCGGCGCGCCCATCTTCGTGCGCATCTTCAAGGAATCGAGCGAGCTGGAGGTCTGGGTGAGGGACGGTGCGCGCTTCCGGCTGTTTCGCAACTACCCGATCTGCAAATGGGCCGGGACGCTGGGGCCGAAGCTGAAGGAGGGCGACCTGCAGTCGCCCGAGGGGTTCTATCGCGTCGACAAGTCGCTGATGAACCCCAACAGCAGCTATCACCTCGCCTTCAATCTCGGCTTTCCCAACGCCTATGACCGCGCGCGCGGGCGCACCGGCAGCTTCCTGATGGTGCATGGCAATTGCGGCTCGGCCGGATGCTATGCCATGACCAATCCGATGATCGAGGAGATCTATCTCATCGCCGAGGCGGCGCTGGAAAACGGTCAGGACGCGTTTCAGGTGCATGCCTTTCCGTTCCGCATGGACGAGAGCGCCCCGCCCGGCCCGTCAACGGCGTTCTGGGACAGCCTGCGCCCGGCCTATCGGCGTTTCGAGGCCACCCATGTGCCGCCTCGGGTACGGGTGGTCGACGGGGAGTACGTCATCGAGTGATCGCGCCGGTGGCGCGCGGCCGGTCCGCGCGTGCTCAGCGGCGCAGCGTCAGCCATTCGCCCTCGATGCTGATGCTGCCGAAGCGGTTGAGATAGCGCATGCCCAGGAGCGAATGCGGCAGTCCGACCTCGTTGACCACCGCGCGCACGTTCAGGTCGCGGAATCGGCCGAGCCGCATTTCGCGCAGCGTGACGATGGCGCCGCGCACCTCGCCATTGGCCGTCTGCGAGCGCTGCGAATAGACCAGCCGGTCGAGATCGATGCCGACGCGGCGCGCGTCGCGGGGCGCGAGCACGATCTCGCTGGCGCCGGTGTCGACCATGAAGTTGACCTTGACGCCCTCGACCTCGATCTCGGCATGAAAATGCCCGTCATAGCCGCGGCGCAGCTGCACGGTACGGTTGTCGATCATCTGCGGCCGGCCCGCGTTGAACTGCAGCGCGATCTGGTCGCGAAAGCCATAGGCGAGGATCAGCCCGACGATGATCAGCGCCCAGATCGCCATGTGCTGGAGCGCGGTGCCGATGCGGCCGCGATACTGGTAGAGCACGGCGCCGAGAAAGGCGATCAGCAGGATCGAGAGATAGAAGAGCCGCGCCTGATCTTCCTCGGGAAGGCTGCTCATGAATTTCCCTCGCGCAGGCACCGGGTTGGCTGGCAGGGCAGGTTTTTCAGAAAAAACGCCATGCTGCGGGCCCAACCGGCACACTGCATGCCCGTGCGCTGTTTGGTGCCCGATGGCGCGATGCGATTTGCATATGTCTCGCCCGGGCGCCAGCCCGGGCGGCGCCCGACCCTCCCCCCGGGAGGGCGCTTTGCGACGCTGGCCCTTGGCTCCAAGGGCAGGAAGGATTGAAAACGCATCGCCATTCCCGCCGATTTTCCGCGCCCTCCCACGGTCGGGCACCGTCCTCGACCGTGGTTCTGCCCATCCATATTGTCCACCGCGATCGGGTTCGCTCTAGTCATCGTGAAACCGCACACAGCCTATATAGGGCAGGTTGCGATTTCGCTGGGCATAGTCGATGCCGTAGCCGACGACGAATTCGTCGGGGATCTCGAAGCCGATGAACCGGGCCTTGATGTCGACCTCGCGCCGGCTGGGCTTGTCGAGCAGCGCACAGACCTCCAGCCGCCTGGGCCCGCGGGCAGACAGGACCTTCAGCACATGCGCCAGCGTGTGCCCGGTATCGACGATGTCCTCGACCACCAGCACGTCATGCCCGGCAATCTCGCTGGTCAGATCCTTCAGGATGCGGACCTCGCGGCTCGATGTGGTGCTGTCGCCATAGGAGGAGGCTTCGAGAAAGTCGATCTCCACCGGCGTCTCGAGCTCGCGGGCGAGATCGGCGATGAACACGAAGCTGCCGCGCAGGAGCCCGACCACGATCAGCTTGTCGGTGCCGGCGAAATAGGCGTCGATCTCGCGCGCCAGCGATTCCACCCGCGCCGCGATCGCCTTGGCCGAGATCAGCTCGACGATGTCGTAATCGGTGCGAACCACTCGCGGCCCTCCCTGCGCGAACGCGTCATCGACCCTGCCTCCCGCGCCTTCCGGCGGGCGCGACATCGCATCCGCTCGCACCCCGTCCCATCTGGCGACATATATGGAAGCCCATGCCAACCCGCAGAGAAAAACGCAAGGTTCCCTACAGCGCCGATCAGATGTTCGATCTGATCGCCGATGTTGAACGCTACCCGGAATTCCTGCCCTGGTGCAGCGCCACCCGCACCCGCTCGCGCCACCGCGAGGGCGATGTGGAGATCATGGACAGCGAGATGGTGGTCTCGTTCAAGGCCTTCCGCGAACGCTTCGGCACCCGCGTGACCATGCGGCGCAAGGAAAAGCGCATCGAGGTCGCCTATCTCGACGGGCCGTTCCGGTACCTGATCAATCACTGGCAGTTCCACCCGCTGGAGGATGGCGGCTGCGAGATCGAGTTCTTCGTCGATTTCGAGTTCCGCTCGGCGGTGCTGCAGGCTCTGATCGGGGTGGTGTTCAACGAGGCGATGCGGCGCATCGTCCGCGCCTTCGAGGAGCGCGCCGCGGCGCTGTACGGGCCGGGAGCGCAGGAGGGCCAGCCGGCCTGAAGCGCGCGAGGCGGCTCAGGATGTCAGCTCGTAGCCGCGCTCGCCATGGCTGACATAGTCGAGACCGGTGATCTCGTCCTCTGCATCGACGCGGAAGGGCAGGACGCTGCGGCAGGCCAGCGCCACGATCGTGGTTACGGCAAGGGTAAAGAGCGCGACTGCGCCCAGCCCGGCCAGCTGCGCCGACCAGCTGCCATGGCCGAAGACGGCGATCATGATCGTGCCGAAGATGCCGCCCACGCCGTGCACGGCCATCACGTCGAGCGTGTCGTCGATCTTCAGCACCGACTTGACCACGCGGCAGGCCTCCTGGCACAGCACGCCGGCGACGAGGCCGATCACCAGCGCCTCGAGCGGGCCGACATAGCCCGAGGCCGGCGTGATCGAGGCAAGCCCGGCGATGGTGCCGGTCACCAGGCCGACCATGGACGGCTTGCCGTGCTTGATCCATTCATAGCCCGCCCAGGACAGCGAGGCGGCCGCGGCCGAGATGTGGGTGACGACCACTGCCATCGCCGCGGTGCCGTCGGCGGCGAGCTGCGAGCCGCCATTGAAGCCGAACCAGCCCACCCACAGCATCGAGGCGCCGAGCATGACGAAGCCGGGATTGTGCGGTGGCTTGGAGCGGTCGCGCCGCGGGCCGAGGAACCAGGCGACGACCAGCGCGGAGAGCCCGGCGGTCTCGTGCACCACGATGCCGCCGGCAAAGTCCTTCACGCCGAGCGCGGCCAGCCAGCCGCCGCCCCAGACCCAATGCGCCACCGGCGCATAGCACAGAACCATCCACAAGCCCGAAAACGCCAGCACGAAGCCGAAGCGGATCCGCTCGACATAGGCGCCGATGATCAGCGCCGGGGTGATGATGGCGAAGGTCATCTGGAACGCGAAGAACAGCACCTCGGGCAGGTTGTTGCGCAAGGTGGTGGCGTCGATGCCGGACAGGAACGCCTTGTCCAGCCCGCCGATCCACCCGCCGCCATGACCGAAGGCGATGGTGTAGCCGAGGATCAGCCACAGCACCGAGATCAGGCAGGCCACCGAGATGCACTGCATGAAGACCGACAGCACGTTGCGTGCGCGCACCAGCCCGCCATAGAACAGCGCCAGGCCCGGCAGGGTCATGAACAGCACCAACGCCGTGGCAACCAGGATCCAGGCGGTATCGGCGGCATTCATCGGTGACACTCCTTCCCCTCGCGAACCCTTCGCGAACCGCGCGCTCCGGCGATTTCTGGCCGGTTGAACTGCGAGATGCGCGCCCGATGTGCAAGCATCCGCGGTTCTGGTAGTGGCAGGATTCAGGGCATGTGCCTATAAAAGCGGCAACAATTCGGGGTGCTGCCCCGAAAGCAGGCGGCGTGAAAACCGCAACTCCATCGTCACCGCACCGGCGCGGCGACGCGGCATGTCCGAACAGGCCAGACCCGACTCGATAGCGGGAGGAGACCCGAGAGCTTGTTTTGCCGACAAAAGAGCCGTTGGTACAAATCGCCCCTTCGACCGACCCGTCTGGCGAGAATGCCCGGAGCTTTCGAGATCGGGGGTGTCGAGGGGCGGGAAAGGGCCCGGTGATCGTGATCATCCGGCCCGATCAGGAAAGGGCGGCACGAGGCCGGGGATCGCGGCAGCTAGCGCCAGTCCCTGTCGGTCTGCTCAGGCGGAGGCGAAATGCGGAGCCAGCGAAGTTTGTTCCCGGTTTTCACTTGTTTGCCAGAGCCCCCTGCGAAACTCGACCAGCCAGACCCGAGCGTTCCGCGCGGGCGCCACGAAATTGTGGCGCCACGTGCGTTTTTCCTGTTTTCACTGTTGATTGATAAATATTGATTATGGAATTATTTTCTAATTATTTTACATGCGTACAGATCTGATCCTGCTGAACCCTCATGCATTCAGGATGCCCGCCTGCATCCGGGTTTTGCAGGGGTATCTGTCAAATATTGATTGGGATTTGTTTTCTGGAGCCCCCTGCAAAACTCCGCCATGAATGCAAACCGCTGAATCGACCCGGTTTCTGGTCATCATGATCGCGCGCGCTTAAAGTAATTTGAAAATATTTTCCCAATCAATATTTGACAATCAACAGTGAAAAAAAGAAGAGCGCATGTAGCGCCGCATTTCGCGGCGCCCAGGCGATGCGACAGGGTCTGGCTGGTTGAGTTTTGCAGGGATCTCTGACAGAGACTACTGAAAAACCGGATGCAGACAGGCATCCTGAATGTGCCAGTTTTCTGACCAATCAAAACTGCGCATGCGTAAAA
>RFIR01000188.1 GCA_003695135.1 Alphaproteobacteria bacterium
AGAGCGCGTGCCGGGCCGGCTCGACATCGCCTATGGCGCCCATCCGCGCGAGCGGCTCGACCTGTTCGAACCCGAAGGCCCGCCGCGCGGTCTGGTCGTCTTCATTCATGGCGGCTACTGGCTGCGCTTCGACAAGTCGAGCTGGTCCGATCTCGCCGAAGGCGTGCTGGCGCTGGGCTGGGCGGTGGCGCTGCCGGGCTACGTTCTGGCCCCCGAGGCGCGCATCCCCGAGATCACCGGCCAGATCGGCCGCGCGATCGGCGTGGCGGCGGGGCTGGTGGCCGGGCCGATCCGGCTGACCGGCCATTCGGCGGGCGGCCATCTGGCCAGCCGCATGATCTGCGACGACACCCCTCTGGCGCCCGATGTCGCGGACCGGGTCGAGCGGGTGGTCTCGATCAGCGGCGTGCACGATCTGCGCCCGCTGAGGCTGCATTCGATGAATGAAAGCCTGCGGCTCGACGCCGAAACCGCCGCGGCCGAAAGCCCGGTGCTGCACGCGCCGCTGACGGGGCGGGCGCTGATCGCCTGGGTCGGAGCGCATGAACGGCCCGAATTCCTGCGCCAGTCCGCCCTGCTGGCCGAGGCGTGGCGGGAAAAAGGGCTCGCGGCCCGGCTGGTGGCCGAGCCCGAGCGGCATCACTTCGACGTCATCGACGGGCTGAAGGATCCCGCCCATCCGCTGGCGCAGGCGCTCGCCGGGGCATAGCGTTCCGGCCCGGGCGTATCGGTCCCGGCGCGCTGGCCGAGGCGCTGCGCGATCAGCGCGGGGATGGCGGGATGGCTGCCGATGGGCGGGGCGCGCAGCCCGCGAAAGCCGGCATCGTCGAGCGCCGCCGGCACGTCCCCGGCCACATGCCCGCCGCCGGCGGCGAAGAAGGGCAGGCAGATCGCGCGCGGGCCGGCGTCGCGCGCGGCCTCGGCGATGCCGGGCGGCTCCTCGACGAAGCCGACCCGGATGCCGCCCAGCCGCAGCGCGCTGCCGATCCCGTCGGCAAAGCGCCGCGCGGCGCGGGCGGCGTTGAGGCTGCGGCCCGACCCGTGCGCGGCGACGATGAGGACGGTCGCTTCAGCCCGCCAGCCGCGTTCGGCGCAGGACCGGGCGACCTCCCCGGCCGCGAGGCCCGGCAGGGCGGGGTCGAGCCCGAGCGGCGGCAGGATCGCGGCGGCGCGTCCGGCGATCCGGCGCGAAAGCTCGCTGGCGGTGAACCAGCCATCGCTCATGAAAAGCGGATAGACCAGCGGCGGATGGGCGGCCTTCGCCAGCGCCGTGTCGAGGCTGCCGGGCATGGCCAGTGTCGCCCCCCGCACCCGGCCGCCGGGCCAGACCGCCTGCACGCGCCGGGCGAGCGCCGCGATCCCGGCCTCGGCCGGTTCCGGCTCCGACGGCTGACCGTGCGCGACGATCAGCGCCTCAGTGGCTGGTGCCCTCGGAGAAGGTGATCTTGTTCCAGACATTGTACTTTCCCGAGGGCTTGCGCATCGGCAGGCGGGTGATCTCCTCGAGTGTGGCTGCGTCATAGACGATCACCGCCCCGTCATCCTCCCACACCGAGACCAGCGCGCGCGAGCCGTCGCGGGTGAACTCGACATGGGCCGCCGTCGCGCCCGGCACCGGGCGCAGGGTGCGCACGATCTTCAGCGTCTGCTTGTCGATGACGTGGATTTCATCGCGGTGAGGGCCGAAGAAGACATCGGCCCAGAAATAGGGCGTGTTCTCGTGGCTGCGCAGGAAGAAGCCGGGGCCGTCGGTCGCGATGGTGGCGATCAACTGCCAGTCCTCGGTGTCGATGACCGATATCTTGCCCTCGCGCAGATGCGGGGTCGCCATTACCCGGTGGCCGTTGCGGATCCAGCTGATGCCGGAGCCGAGATGCGGCATGCCGGCCAGCGGCAGTTCCGCGATCTCGCGCCCGACATTGAGGTTGACGACCACCCCGCGGTCGCCGTCGCGGGCCGCGCCGATCAGGAAGCGGTAATCGGGGGTGAAGAAGAAGTCGTCGATCGGTTCGTCGAGAAGGATACGCCGGCGTGCGAACAGGCCCTGCTGGGCGCCAAGCCCCTCGACCATGCCAGCCTCGCGGCTGTGGACGAAACCCTCATAGACGGGCGGCGCATCGGGATCGGTGGCGATCTCCCATATCTCGGGGGCATCCTTCAGCGCGAGGATGAAGCTCTTGCGGACCGGCGCCTGATAGACGGCCGAGACGCGGCTGGGCACCTGCCTGCGCGATATCACCGGGATGATGCGCGCGACCGACAGGTCCTCGGTGGCCAGGATCGTCAGGGTCATCGGCAGGTAGTTGGCGACCGCGAGCCACCTGCCGTCATGGCTGATGGCGATGTTGCGGCTGTTCAGCCCGGCGCGGATGCGGCCGACCTCGGCCAGCGACCACAGATCGTATTTCTGCACCCAGCCATCGCGCGACATGATGAAGACGAAGCGCCCGTCGGGGGTGAATTTGGGGCCGCCATGGACGGCAAAGGGGGTGGGAAACCGGTCGAGCACCGCGAAGCTGTCGCCGTCGAGCACGCTGACATGGTGATCGCCGGTCTCCACGACCAGGGTGATGTTCATCGGATCGGCATCCCAGAGGGGCGCATCCGCCGGCGCGTAGTCGGGATTCAGCGCGAGGCTCGCGGCGATCTCCTCGGCCCCCCAATTCGGCACCTCGGCCAGCGGCGTGCGCAGATAGGCGGCCAGTTCGGCGATCCGGTCCGTGTCGAGCAGTTCGCCGAAGGCGGGCATCTGGGTCGCGGCGCGGCCATGGGCGATGACCGCCTCCAGCTTCGGCCCCCGCATGCGGCCCAGCGTCTGGGGGATCAGCGCCGGGCCGATCGCGCCCAGGCGCTGTGGCCCGTGGCAGCCGGCGCAATGCTCGGCATAGTCGGCAGCGGGATCGGCGAGCGCGGGCGGGGCCAGAAGCGACAGGGCGAGGACGGCAGGAAGGGCCATCCGCGCCAGCAGGCCCACCGGGCCGCCCTGCCCGACCCGCCCCTCAGCCAAAGCGGTGCACCGGATCGTGGCGCTTGCCCCGGAACGGCGCGAGCGTCACCTCGCGGGCCTGTTCGACCCCGATCTCGGCATTGGTGAGATAGCAGGCCGGATCCTCGGCCCAGGGATCGCCGGTCAGCTGCAGCGCACGGATGCGGGTATTTCCGCCGCAGATGTCGCGGTGGGCGCAGGCGCCGCAGCGCCCCTTCAGCGGGCGCGGCCGGCGGCGCAGCTCGGCCAGCATCCGGTCGTCGCCGCTCCAGAGCTCGGAGAACGGCCGCTCCTTGACGCTGCCGATGGTGTAGTCCGACCAGTAGGTGTCGGGATGGACCCGGCCCTGCGTGTCGATATTGGCCACCCCGACGCCCGAGGAATTGCCGCCCCAGGCGGTCAGGTGATCGCGCAGATGGGCCACGCGCTCGGGCGCGAACCGCGCCGCGGCCCAGTTGAGAAAATAGACCGCATCGGCGTCGTTGTTGCCGGTGACGATGTCGAGCGGCGGGCCGCCCGATACCGCGGCCCATGCGCGCTCGATCAGCAGATCCATCGCGCTGCGGGTGGGGTCGTGCTCGGCATCCTCGCCGCGATGCTTGTCGCCCCGGCCGGCATAGACGAGATGCGAGAGATAGAACTTGTCCACCCCCTCGTCGTCGCAGAGCTTCAGGAGATCGGGCAGGTGGCGCGCATTGTCGCGGGTGAGCGTGAAGCGCAGACCCACCTTGATGCCGCGGGTCTTGCATTCGCGCACCCCGCGCAGGGCGGCGGCAAAGGCGCCCTCGACGCCGCGGAACCAGTCATTGGTGGCGCCGATGCCGTCGATCGAGATGCCCACATAGTCGAAGCCCGTCTCCGCCACCCGGTCGGCGTTCTCGCCGTGGATCCTGGTGCCGTTGGTCGAGAGCGCCAGCATCCGCACCAGTTCGCGCCCGCGCGCGGCGATCTCGAACAGGTCCCTCCGGTCGAGCGGCTCGCCGCCCGACAGGATCAGCGCCGGGATGCCGAAACGGCCCAGATCCTCCAGTGTCGCCATCGCCTGGTCATGGCTCAGCTCGCCGGGGAAATCGACATCGGCCGAGACGGTGTAGCAATGCCGGCAGCGCAGGTTGCAGCGGCGGGTGAGGTTCCAGATCACCACCGGCTTGACCGGTCCCGCACCGCGGCGGAGGCGAACCGGGGTCGGTGCGACGAGCTGGTGCATGTATTCGGTCAGTCGGAACATCGGCTCATTCCCCTTGCCGCCGCAGCCGAAGCCCGGTCTTCTTCAGGATGCGCGTCGAATAGAGGATGTCGCTGCCGCGGCAGGCGGGCCCGAGCAGCGCCGCGATCATCTCGCGCTTGACCGCGACCTCGGCGCGGGTGGCGCCGTGGACCATGGCGAACAGGTTGTAGGGCCAGTCCGGCAGGGCGCGCGGCCGCTCGTAGCAATGGCTGACGAATTCGAGCGCGCCCACCTGCGGCCCGAGCGCCGGCAGCGCCGCATCCTCGACATCCCATACCGTCATGCCGTTGGCGATCATGCCCAGCCGGTAGTGATTGGGTGCGGCGGCGATGCGCCGGATCACCCCGGCCGCCTTGAGCCGCGCGAGGCGGTCCATCACCTCCGCCTCGCTCAGCCCGAGCTCGCCGGCAAGCGCGGCGAAGGGCCGGGCGACCAGCGGCAGCCCGGCCTGCGTCGCCTCGATCAGCCGGCGGTCTGTTGCGTCCGGGCTCATGCCGCCACCCGGAAGCCGATGAAGAATTCCCTGAGCTTGGGAAAACGCAGGACGCGCAGCCCGGTCTCGGCCTCGATGCAATCGGCCACGCTTGCGATGCCGGCCGGATCCTCGGTCGCGAGCACGAACCACATGTTGAGCGCATGATCGCGGGCATAGTTGTGGGCGACCTCGGGATGGGCGTTCACCTGCGCGGCCACCGCCTCGAAGCGATCCTCGGGTACCGCCATCGCGCACAGGCAGAAGGCGCCGCCCATGGCCTCGGCGTCGTAGAAGGGACCGAAGCGGGTGATCAGCCCGTCGGCCTTCATCCGCGCGAGCCTGGCGATCAGCTCGACCTCCTCGATCCCCAGTTCCGCGGCGACGGCGGCGAAGGGGCGGGCGCAGATCGGCAGGTCGTCCTGCATCCGGTTCAGGATTCGGCGGTCGGTGTCGTCGAGCGCGTTCATGCCGCACCTCCTTGCTTCACGGATATCAGGGCACCGGTCTGCTTGAAACATCTCAATGAAAACAGCGCGCGGTGCGGCACGCCGCGAAGGCCGGGCATCGCCGCGGCGCTCTCCAGCACCTCCAGCGCCTCGCGGCGCGAACGGGCGTGGATCATCGAATAGAGCCGGTAGGGCCAGATCCCCGGTGCCGGTTCGCGCTCGTAGCACAGCGTGACGCCGGGATGGGCGGCCAGTTGCGGACCGACAGCATCGATCTCGCCTGCAGGCAGATCCCAGACCACCATCGCGTTGGCCCGCCAGCCGAGCGCGCGGTGACGGACGATCACGCCGAGCCGCGCGATCACGCCGGCATCGAGAAGCGCGTCGATCCGGTCGCGGATCCCGGTCTCATCGCGTCCGAGCTCGGTGGCGATGGATGCAAACGGCGCGGGAACCAGCGGTAGCCCGCTGGTCAGCGCCTGCAGCAGTCGCCGGTCGCCCGGGCGGAGGGCCTCGGTCCGCGCCGGGCGGGCCGGCGGAACGGTGCGGGTCTCGCCCGTCAGCGAAAAGCCGAGATCGACGTTGAAGGGGCGGACCAGCGGCAGATCGAGCACCCTCAGCCCGCTTGCCCGTTCCACCCGCTCCAGCGCGGCATCGACATGGGCGCGGTCGGGGCCGGTGACGACGAACCACAGGTTGATCTCGTGTTCGCGCAGATAGGAATGGTTGACGCCCGGCTCCCGCCCGATGATCGCCGCCACCTCCTCGACCCGCTCGATCGGCGCGGCAATCGCGGCCAGCGTGCTCGACGATACGGTGTTCGGTGCACAGGTGCCGCCGACCCGCGTGATCCGGCCCGAATCCCGCATGCGCGCGAGGCGGGCGATGACCTCTGCCTCGTCGATGCCCAGCGCCGCCCCGATGCGCGCGAAGGGTCGCGCGACGACCGGAAACCCCCGCTGCCAGTCGTTGAGCAGGCTGCGGTCGACCGGATCGCTGACCAGCACCGGTTCCATCACAGCCCCGTCCGGTGCGCGCGGGCGGTGAAGAAGATGCCCGAGGGGCTGCGGGCGGGGACCTCGCCGAGCACCTCGAAGGTGAAGGTGTCGTAGATCACCACCTTGTCGGCATCGCGCACGGACACCCAGACCTCGTGCCCGCGCGGGGTGAATTCCATGTGCAGCACGGCCGGTCCGGGTTTCAGCTCGCGGATGACCTTCCGGCTCTGCGTGTCGATGACCTGAACGGTATCGTTGAGCGGATGCGCGAAATTCACCCAGACCTGCCGCCCGTCGGGCCGCGCCATGGCAAAGACGGGCTGGCCATGGGTGGGGGTGCGCCCCAGCTCGGTCAGATCGCGCCGGTCGACCCACAGCAGCTCGTGACGGCCGACCGCGGGCAGGACGAACTGCTCGCCGGCCAGCGCCCAGCCTTCCAGATGGGGCATCTTGTAGACCGGCAGCGGTGTCTCTCCCCTGCCATAGCCGGCAAGGATGCGGCGCGGCGCCGGCGGATCGGCCCACAGATCGAGCGCGGTCAGACCGTCCTCGCCGAAGAGCCCCGCGATATAGGTCCGCCCGTCGCCGGTGACCAGCGCGTCATAGGGCCGGGTGCCGATGCCCGCGATCCGGGTGATCTTCGGCTCGCCTTCGGAAAGATCGGCGATCCAGGTTTCGCCGGCATCCCACAGGCTGAAGACGAAACGCCGCCCCGGCGCATCGACCAGGCCGATGGTCTTGGACCCGGTCGGAATGTCGGCCACCATCTCCAGCGTGTCGGCGTCGAAGACCCGCACCCCGCCCGGTTCGTAGTTCGACACCGCGACCAGCCGGCCGTCATCCGAGATCGCGCCCCCGATGGAATTGCCCGCCTGCAGCACGCGCGCCGCGATGGTCTGCGTGACCAGATCGACCTTGGTCAGCCCGCCGTCGCGGCCAAAGACATAGGCAAAGCGTTCGTCGGGCGAATAGACCAGCGAGGCGTGGCTCAGATCGCCCAGCCCCTCGATGCGGGCGATGGCGGCGTGTTCGGACTGGTCGATGAGCAGGAGCGAGCCGGTCGCGCGCTCGACGATCAGGCCCAGATCGCCGGTGGCGCGGATGTCGTCCGCCGCCGCCGGCGCCGCGAGCGCGAGCGTTGCACAGAGCATGGCCAGAAGCCGTCTCATGACGCGTCCTCCCCCCGCAGATAGCGCGCGATCCATTCCGCCTCCGCGTCGCTCAGGAGCGGCCGCCAGGGCGGCATCGGCGTGCCGGGAATGCCGTCGAGGATCAGCGCCTTGAGGTCATCGGTCGAGAAACGGATCATCCGCTCG
>RFIR01000189.1 GCA_003695135.1 Alphaproteobacteria bacterium
CGCCCCGCCCTCCTGCGTTGTCGTTGCCCAGAAGCCTGGCCGAACCACCGCCGCGAGAGAACCCCCTTGCGGCGATTCAATCAGCCGGAGTTCGTATCAGGCCCGATTTGGACCGGACCCGCCGCGCCAGCGGCGGGCCGGGCCCAGCCGCAGCCGGCAGCCGGAAGGCCGTCCCGCGCAGGGCGGGAGCGCCCGGGCACGGGGCCGGTCCCCCCGGCCGCCCGTCAGCGTGTGCGCTTCACATCGGCGAGAATTCCGGGCAGCAGCGGAACCACCTCCTCGGCCTCCATGCCGGGCTGCAACCTCGGGTGATAAAGCATGCGCAGCAGCATCTCGTCATGGGCGGTCAGCAGCGCGAATTCCTCGTCATCGTTGAAGATCGACGGGCGCACCCGCGGGTCATCATTGGCCAGCCCCAGCGCCTGGGTCAGCTCCTCATGCAGGCAGGACAGCCGCAACAGGCCAGAGGTTTCGGCCTTGATCACCACCATCGCATAGACCAGCTCGCCCGGCCGGTCCGGGTTCTCGAAGGTGTTGGCAAAGCAGATCTTGTCGGGCGAGCCGTCGCGCAGATCGGCCAGGATCGCCGGGTCGAAGCCGGCATTGGTCCCGGCGAGGCTGCGGGCGATGTCAACCCGCTCGTTGCGGTTGGCATAGAGGATGACGAAATTGGCGGCGCCGGCGGTGTCGTCGGCCAGCAGCGCGATGTCGAGACCGCTCAGCCGCGCGAGGCGGGCGCTGAACCGCGCCACATCGGCCAGATCCTGCCGTTGCTGGCCGGGTGCGACCGAGGCGCCGAAATAGACGGCGATGCGGATCGGGCGCAGCCATTTCGACAGATGCACCGGGGTGCGCTCGGCCACGAAGCGCCCGCCCTCGCGGCGGAATTCGGAGTAGAGCGCGATGCGGCGGAAGTTGCGGATGAGATCGGCATCGGTGAACGGGGCATCGACGGGCGCCCGCTCGGTCCGCAGAAAGCCGCGCGCGCGCAGATCGGCCTGAAGATCGGCATAATACTGCGCACCCTCTCCGGCACAGGCCGAGAGCAGGAGCGCGAGCGCCATCGCCGCGCGCCTCATCGCAGCTCCCGCTTTACCTGCGCCAGGATGCCCGGCAGCAGGGGACGGACCTCGTCGGCCCGCATCCCGGGCTTGAGCCGCGGGTGATAGAGCATGCGCAGCAGGATCTCGTCATGCAGGGTCAGCAGCGCGAATTCCTCGTCATCGTTGAAGATCGACGGCCGCACGCGCGGGTCGTCATTGGCCAGCCCCAGCGCCTGGGTCAACTCCTCATGCACGCAGGAAAGCCGCATCAGGCCGCGCGCCTCTGCCTTGATCACGGTCACGGCGAAGACGATCCGCCCGGGCTGCTCGTCGCTCCAGAAGGTGTTGACATAGCAGACTTCGGCCGGAGGGCTGCTGCGCAGGCTGTCGATGAAGGCCGGGTCGGCCTGCGGATTGGTGCGCGCGATCTGTTCGGCGATCTCGCCGCGCTCGCGCGCATCGGCATAGATGATGATGAAATTGGCCGGCGCATCCTCGTCCGCCAGACCGATCTCCAGCCCGCTCAGCCGGGCGAGCCGGGCGGTGAAATCCTCGACATCGCGGCGATCCGATCGGCGTTGATCCGAGCCTACCGAGCGGCCGAAGATCAGGCGGATGCGGATGGGATCGGTCCATTTGGCCAGCACGCTTGGGCTGGTCTGGCGGACGAAACGGTCGTTGCGGCGCCCGAATTCGGAATAGAGCGCGACCAGCTCGAAATCGCGGATGAGATCGGCATCGGAAAACGGCGCATCGGCCGGCACGCGCTCGGTGCGCATGAAGCCGGACCGGCGCAGATCGTCCTGCAGCCTTGCATAGAGCGCGGCCTCGTCGCTGGCGCAGCCGGCCAGCATCAGCGCGGCGAGCAGGAGGACGGCCAGTCGCCCGCATCCGCCGCGCGCGAAACCCGGCGATGCATGTGCCGGCGCTGCCGCCATCCTGCAGACTGGCATGAACTGGCCTCCCGGTCCCGGGGCGCGTACCGCCTCGCGCCCGCGCCTCAGCGCAGGCCCCTGCGCCGCAGATCGGCCAGAACCCGGCCCAGACGCCGGCGCGCCTGATCCTCGGTCATGCCCGGTTTCAAGAGCGGATGGTAGAGCATCCGCAGCAGGATCGCATCATGATCGGTCAGCAGGGCGAATTCCTGATCGTCGTTGAAGATCGAGGGGCGCACGTCGGGGTCGTCATTGGTCAGCCCCATGGCCTGGGACAGCTCTTCCTCGATGCAGGCCTGGCGCAAGAGGCCGGAGGTCTCGTCATTGATGATGACGAGCGCGCTGGCGATCGAGCTGCGGTCGCTGCCATAGCCGAGCCCGCCGCGGCAGGGGCTTTCGTATTCCGAGATCCGCACCACCTGCGCCAGCGCCACCGCCCCGGGACCCGACAGGTGATCGAGATAGCGGGCGACCTGCTGGCGTTCCTGCTGGTCGGCGAACAGCACCAGAAGGTTGGAATCCTTCTTCACCCGCCGGATCGGGTGGCCGGTGATCTTTGCCAGCCGCCGCATCATCGCATCGACCCGCGCGACATCCTGCCTGTCGCCACCCACCACCAGATAGCGGATCGGCACCTGCCAGCGCGACAGCCGCTTCTTGCGCGCCTCCTGGAACGAGGTCTGTTCCAGCGCGAAGGCGATGGCGAGAAAATTGCGCTGCAGATCGCGGTCGGAATAGGGCGCATCGCGGGGCGCGCGGTCGGTGCGCAGGTGATTGTCGGCCTGCAGCCGGTTGGCATAGGCGGCGTATTCGGTGCGGATCGGCGACCCGCAGGCGCCGAGCAGCGCCACGAGGCCGATCAGCACCGCAAGGCGCAGGCCAGCGGCCCGGCGCGGCGCGGGGGCGCCGGCCGGAACCGGGGAGCGGTAGCGGGCGAGCCTAGCGAACGCTTTCGCCGACATTGCTGCCGACCTTGTCGGCCCGTGCCTTGGCGGCAGCCAGCGTGTTCTTCAGCTCCTCCTCCATCACGTGCAGCTCCTTCTCGGCCGCGGCGCGCTTGGCCTTGCCCTCATCGGCAATGCGCAGGCTGTCCTCGATGGTGCCGATCAGCTCGGCATTGGCCTTCTTGATCGCCTCGATGTCGAACACGCCGCGCTCGATCTGCTCGCGGATCTCGGCATTGGCCTGGCGCAGATTGCCGGCATTGGCGGTCAGCAGCTCGTTGGTCAGGTCATTGGCCTCGCGCACAACGCCCGCCGCCTCGCGCGAGCGGTGGATGGTCACCGCCTGGGCGAGCTGGTTCTTCCACAGCGGCACGGTGTTGACCAGTGTGCTGTCGATCTTGGTGACCAGCGACTTGTCGTTTTCCTGCACCAGGCGGATCGAGGGCAGGGACTGCATGGTCACCTGGCGGGTGAGCTTGAGATCGTGCACGCGCCGTTCCAGATCGTCGCGCGCCGCGCGCAGGTCGCGCAGCTCCTGCGCCTTGAGCACGCCCTCGTTCTCCGGCGCCGCCTGCACCTCGGCCTCCTTGGCCGGGATGGTCTCCTCGTCGAGCTCCTTCAGCTTCTGCTCGCCCGCGGCAATGTAGAGGGCGAGCTGGTGATAGAATTCCAGCGATTCCTCGTAGAGCCGGTCGAGATTCTCGATGTCGATCAGAAGCTTGTGTTCGTGCTCGTCGAGCTCGGCGGTGATCTTGTCGATCTGGCCCTGAACCGTCTCGTATTTGGCGTAGAATTCCGCCAGAGGCTTGGCGCGCGAGAACAACCTCTCCCACCAGCTCGGCTTGCGGTTGGGATCGAGCTCGTCGACGTCGAAGCCACGCAGGGTGGTGACCATCTCGCGCAGCGACGATCCGGCCGGACCGGTATCCTTGTTGCGCACGCCGGCCAGCATCTGGTCGGAGATGGTGGTCAGCTTTTCCTGCGCCGCCGAGCCGAAGCGGATGATCGACTGGCTGTCGGAGAGGTCGAGCTCCTGCAGCCGCTCCGCGATCGCCTTCTTCTCCTCCTCGGTGGCCTGTTCCACGACGATGAGATCCTTGCCCGGTTCGGGCAGTTCGAGGGCGGCGACCTTCGCAACCCGTTCGGTGGTGGTGGTCTCGGCCATGTCGTTCTCCTGTCGCTTCCTGTCCCGCGGCTCGGCCCGCCTCAGGCGATGCCTTCCTGTTTCAGCCGCTTGCGCAGCACCTCGATTTCCACATCCAGCTCCGACCGGTCGTCCTGCATCAGCAGCGCCCGGTGGGCGGTGAAGCTCTCCTCCAGATCGTCGAGCAGCGCCTCGTAATCGGTCCGGGCCTGCGCATCGCGGCTGCGCCGGTAGAGATCGGCGAACTTCACCGTCGCGTCGCGCGCGCCGGTCAGATAGACGCCGAGAAACTTGCGCGCGCGGTTGAGATCGCGCGGGTCGGCCTCGACCTGGCGGAACATCTCGCGCGCGGCGACGCCGAAGCGTTCCACCCGTTCCTCCAGCGCGCGGTCGCCGAAGCCGCGCGCGGCCTCCAGCATCTCGGCCAGCAGCGCCTCGGCCCGGTCGACCGCCGCCGCCACCCGCCGCCCGTCCATGTCGTAGACGCCCTCGGTGCCCTTGCCGCGCATCGGGTCGAGCCCGAAGCCGAGCAGCGCCGCCCCCGTGGCGGCCACACCGAAGGCGGCCCCGCTGATGATGCCGAGGCCCCAGCCGAACGCCGCCCCCAGCCCGACGCCGAGACCGGCCGCGACCGCCCCGATCAGCTTGCGCGGGATCGCCGGCGGATTGGCCACGGTCCGGCTGTTGAACGCCTCCTCGGCGCGCAGGCCCTCATTGATCAGGATCGCGGCGCCGAGAAGCAGCACGAAGCTGCCAAGCTCGACCGCCATGCCGAAGGCGTCGCCTGCGAAAATTTCCATCACCCCGGCGACCAGCATCGGCAGGGCGGCGACATAGAGCAGGCGCGCCCCGCCATGGACCCGCCGGGCAGGTCGGTTGCGAAAGCGGTTCGCGGTGGCCTCGGCCTCCTTCGAGGCCGTGCCCTCGCCGGGGCTGTAGGCGCCGCGATAGCGTCGCGCCGCCATCAGTGCAGCAGGCCCGGTGTGGCGCCGATCGACTTCACCGAAACCACGGCGATCAGCGCGATCAGCACCACCAGACCCACCCAGCGTATCGATCCCGAGGACATGCGCCCTCCCTTCACCCGGCGTCCCGCCTGCATCCCGCCCCCTTCGCGCGGCCAATTCCGCACCGGGGAACGCGTCAACTATAGGTGCCCGGGCACGACTATTCCAGATGCCAGTGCCTGCCCGTACCATGCCGCGGACAGGCCGAAAATGGTCCGATTTCGGTCACAGATTGTGATGCGGGCCGATTCGCGGTATGATTTGCGTGCAACGCGCCCCGAAATGTCGTCTGACGAGCCCCGGGTTTTTCAGCCGCTGACGGAGAGCGACTGCGACGAAACCCGGATACGCGCATCCGGGTTAGGCGACCGAAGGATTCAACGACATGCCCAAAGGCACCGTGAAATGGTTCAACCCCGAAAAGGGGTACGGCTTCATTCAGCCCGAAGAGGGCGGCAAGGACGTGTTCGTGCATATCACCGCCGTGCAGGAGGCCGGCCTGCGCGGTCTTGCCGAGAACCAGGCGGTGGAGTTCGACCTGGTCGACGGGCGGGACGGACGACAATTCGCCGGCAATCTGCGCGTCTGAGCGCAGGCGGGCGCACCAAAGCATCGCCTGACCAGTTGCGGTCCGGTTCCGCGCGGGAATGACGCGCGGAAGGGCATCGTGCCTGCGCCGGCGGTGCAGAATGGGCATGACGTGAATGGAAGGGACCCCGGCAGAACAAGGCCGCGACCCGCTATTGCAAATGCGCCCCGTTCCTGGTGGATCACGATCGCGCGTGCAAGATGGTTTGAGGAGACCCCTGCGAGACTCCGCTGGCCAGACCCTGTCGCTTCGCCCGGGCGCCGCGAAATGCGGCGCAACACGCGTTTTCTCATTTTCACTGTTGATTGCAAAATATTGATTGCAAATTTATTTTCTAGAGACCCCTGCAAAACCCCGCGCGACGGGGCATCTTAGGCGAGACGCGTTTTCTGCCAATGTGTACTGCGCGTGCGTAAAGTAATTAGAAAATAATTCCCCAATCAATATTTACCAAATAGGTGAAAATCAGGAACAAACTTCACCGGCGCCGCATTTCGCGGCGCCC
>RFIR01000190.1 GCA_003695135.1 Alphaproteobacteria bacterium
CGGGCGTTGCGCTCGGGCGCCGCGAAATGCGGCGCCGGCAAAGTTTGTTCCTGATTTTCACCTATTTGGTAAATATTGATTAGGGAATTATTTTCTAATTACTTTACGAGCGCGCAGTACACATTGGCAGAGAACGCGTCTCGCCTGGGATGCTCCGTCGCGCCGGAGTTTCGCAGGGGCCTCTAGAAAATAAATTTGCAATCAATATTTTACAATCAGCAGTGAAAATAGGAAAATCGCATGTAGCGCCGCATTTCGCCTCCACCCGAGCGCAGCGCCCGGGTCCGGCTGGCGGCGTTTCGCAGGGGTGTCAATTAAGTACAGGCATGCCGGGGCGCGATCTCCCGCGCCCCGGCTGCGTCATACAGGGAAGTCCTTCTTTCCGCCGGCCGGTTCAGCCGCGGTAGAAGTTGTGGACATCCTGCACGATGGCCCTCCACCAGGCGAGCGTGATGAGAATGTTGTCATCCTCCACCCCGCCTTCGACGATGACGTTGAGTTGCACGGCGAGATCGCCGTCATTGTCCACCCACAGCTTGCCATAGTGGTGATCGGCGTTCCACTTGTTCACCTGGTCGGTATCGGTCGGATAGCGCAGGAAATAGGAGCGCCACTCGTATCCCAGGCACTGGCTGTCGGGCTTGGCCACCGAAGCCATGTCGCCGCCATCGCATTCGTAGAAGTAGATCTGGAAGTCGGTGCCGTCGATGCTGCCTTCCAGCGTGGTGTCTCCGCCCGTGGGATCGACGCGGATATCCTCGATATGCGGCTTGAGGATTTCGGCGAGCGCGTTAGGCGAGATCCAGCTGCGCGAGGTCGGCTTGATCACCTCGACCACCTTCGGCTCGGCCGGAACCGCCGGCGCGGTCGCGGTGGTGTCGGATTTGGGCTGCGACTTGCTGGGCAGCTTGCGCGGGGTGGCGGGCGTCGTGTCGCTCTTGTCCTCCGCGGTCGCCGCCTCCGGCGCCTTCTCGACCGTTTCTTCGGGCGTGGTCTCCGCAGGCGCTGCCTCTTCCGTCGCCTCGGCGGGCTTTTCGACCGTATCCGTCTCGTTCTCGTCCTTCAGAAGCCCCTTGAGGAAGGGCGCCAGCGGATTGCTCTCGTCGTTCTGCGACTGGGCAGGGATCACCGACCCGTCGTCGCGTTCGGCCTGCGTCACCGGTGCGGTTCGCGGGGCGGTTCGTTCGCTGGTCGACGCGACGCCGCTTCCGGAACTCTGGGCAAGGGCGGAAAAGGCCAGGCCGCCGGAAAGCAGAGCGGCCAGAATGAGACGATGACGCATGGAATGCTCCTCTGTCGGTTAACTCACCTGCGTCATCCTAGCAGTTTTTTTGCCGCAGCCGTGAACGATTTCTTGCCACAGGCCAGACATTCCCTGCCCCGATGACGGGTTCAGCGCGGCCGGCACCCCCGGAATCACCGTGGAATGCGCAGTTCGGCCCGCAGCCCGCCCATGGTTTCGCTTTCACCCAGCCGCAGGTCGCCGCCATGGCTGCGGGCGGTGTCGAGCGCGATGGCCAGCCCCAGACCGACGCCCGCGCTGACATCCTGGTTGCGCGCCTCGTCGAGCCGGACGAAGGGGCGCATCACCTCCTCGCGCCGGTCTGCCGGTATGCCCGGCCCGTCATCCTCGACCCGGAACTCGACGTGGCCGGGCCGTGCCCGCACGGTCAGGCGCACGGTGCCGGCGAACTTCACCGCATTGTCGATCAGGTTCTGCAGGGCGCGCCGCACCGCCAGCGGACGCAGCATCACCCGCAGCTCGCCCGCCGGGCCGGGATCGTAGTCCAGCGTCACCTCCTGCCCGCTGCGCGCGGCGTCGGCGACGATGCGGTTGACAAGCTCTCCGATATCGGTCTCCTCGCTTTCCTCGGTCCCCTCGCCCCGGGCAAAGTCCAGAAACGCCTCCAGCATGCCTTCCATCTCGCGCACGTCGCGGCTGATCTCGGCCATCTCGGGGGTGGGCTCGGCCATGGCCAGCGCAAGCTTCATGCGCGTGAGCGGCGTGCGCAGGTCATGGCTGACCCCGGTCAGCATCCGGGTGCGCTGCTCGATCTGGCGCTCGATGCGCGCGCGCATGGCCAGAAACGCCGCGCCTGCCCGGCGCACCTCTTCCGCGCCCCGGGGACGGAAGCGCACGGTGCGTCCCTTGCCGAATTCCTCTGCCGCCTGCGCGAGCTTGCGGATGGGCGTGACCTGATTGCGCAGGAACAGCACCGCGATGCCGGTCAGGATGCCCGAAGTGGCCAGCATCCACACCAGCAGCAGATGCGGGTTGGACGCGGCAACCCGCCGCCGCGGGATCGCGACCGCCAGCACCCCCTGTCTGGTGGGTACGCGCACCTGCGCCAGCTTGCTGTCGGTGACGAGATCGAGCTGCATCGGCCGCGCGAGGATCTCGCGCAGCGTGGCGACCACGGCCCGGCCCGAGACGTCGAAAAAGCCGGTGCGCGCCTCGGGCACGATGCCCTGTCCGGGTTGCAGCTCCAGCGTCAGCCCGAGCGGCACGCCCAGCGCCTGCACCCGGCGCAGCGCTTCCTCGCGCGATGGCGCAGCCTCTGCCGTTGCGATGGCATAGCGGATCTCCAGCCCGATCGCATGGGTCATCTGCCGGGTGACGCCGGCGAAATGGCGCTGGATGAAGATCACCGTGACCACCGCCTGGATCAGCAGGATCGGGATGACGAGGATCAGGAGCGCGCGGTTGAACAGCCCCCGCGGCATGTAGCGCTTGAGCCAGCCGGAAAACATGGCAAAACCTATCGAGCGCGTACGAAAACGGCAAGCTGGAGGCGCTGCGGGCGATGTTCCGGACCGAGCATGAAGTGACACCGGGAGAGGTCGAGCGCCCGGCGCCGCTGGTCCGCGCGGTGACCGCCGGCAATGCCGGGCCGATGACCTTTACCGGCACGCGCAGCTACATCGTGGGCGAGGGCGAGGTGGCGCTGATCGATCCCGGTCCCGACGATCCCGCCCATCACGCGGCGCTGATGGCGGCGCTGGCGCCGGGCGAACGGATCACCCATATTCTCGTCACCCACACGCATTGCGATCATTCCCCCCTTGCCACAACCATGGCGCGTGAAACCGGTGCCATGCTGTACGGCTTCGGGCCGCACGGGTCAGGCATGCAGCCGCGGATGCGCGCGCTTGTCGACACCGGTGCCGATCTCGGCGGCGGAGAGGGGGCCGACCGGCGCTTTCGCCCCGAGAGGGCGCTGGAGGACGGCCAGACGGTGGCCGGGCGCGGCTGGGCGCTGACCGCGCTGCACACGCCGGGCCATCTGTCGAACCATCTGTGCTTCGTGCTGGAGGATACCGGCGTGGTGTTTTCCGGCGATCATGTGATGGGGTGGGCGAGCACGCTGATCTCGCCGCCCGAGGGGGATCTGACCGATTTCATGTCGGCCCTCAGACGCCTGCGCGCGCGCGCCGGCGACCGGCTCTATCTGCCCGGCCATGGCGCCCCGGTCACCGAGCCGCACCGGCTCGTCGACCACATCATCGCCCATCGCGAGGGGCGCGAGCGGCAGATTCTCGCCGCGCTCGCCGAGGCCGCCGATACCATCACCGGGCTGACCGCCCGCATCTATGCCGATATCGACCCGAAGCTGCATCCCGCAGCCGCGCGCAACGTGCTTGCCCATCTCGTCGATCTTGTCGAACGCGGCGAGGTTGCGGCCGAAGACGGGCTGTCACGGACAGGCCGGTTC
>RFIR01000191.1 GCA_003695135.1 Alphaproteobacteria bacterium
CGGTCATGTCGTGATTATTTTCACTGTTGATTGATAAATATTGATTGGGGAATTATTTTCTAAATACTTTACGCGTGCGCAGTACACATTGGCAGAAAACGTGTCTCGCCTGGGATGCTCCGTCGCGCCGGAGTGTTGCAGGGGGCTCTGTCAAGCAAGTGAAAATCGGGAGCAAACTCCGCTGGCGTCACGATTTCGCGGCGCCTGAGCAGACCGACAGGGACTGGCGCCGCCTGCCGCGCTGCCTGAGCGTCATGCCTTTCCGGTCCCCGGCCTCGTGCCGTCCTTTCCCGATCGGGCCGGACGATCGCAATCGCCGTGCCCTCTCCCGCCCCTAGACGCCCCCGATCTCGAAGGGTTCGGGCATTCTCGCCAGACGGGTCGGTCGAAGGGGCGGCTGGTATTACGCGGCGCCACCGGCGCCACGGTCGCGCCTCACCCTCGGGCGGGCACTGCCTTTCGACGTGGTGCTATTTGGTCGGGACGCGCACTACCCGACGTGTCGCGCGGCACTCAGCGGTCGGCGTTCTGGCGCATCGCCTCATGCTCCCGCGCTGCCGAGGGCGCATCCGGCCCCGGAAGCTGCTTGGCAGGAACCGAATCGGACGGGCGCAGCGGGCTGACCACGCCGCGCAGCAGGCCGGGGGCGAAGATCGACAGCGGGTTGACCGTCACCGCCGGGTTCTTCGCGCTGCCGCGCACGGTGTAGGAGAATCCGAATATCCCCTCGCCGCGCCGCCCGGTCAGGATCGTGCCCACCAGCGGCACCTCGCCCAGAATGCCGTTGAGCAGATAGGCCGGCGAGAACACGCCGGACAGGTCGAGCCGGTCGCCGGTCTCGTCATAGGTGCCGTTCAGCGTCAGACCGATCGAGCCCCCGGTGGCGCGCGCATTCTCCAGATGGAACACGCCATCCCTGCGCGAGAACCTTGCCGCCACCCGGCTGAAGCCCAGCCCGCCGGTGGTCAGCTGTTCCAGCACGCCTGTGACCGAGGCGACCGACAGCATCCGGCCCAGAACCGGCGCGTTGCGAACCCTGATGCCGGTGATGACCAGTCGCCCGGTCATCGCTTCCGTCCCGGGCTCGAACCCCACCGCCAGCACCATCCGTCCACCGATGCCGCCGGTGAAATAATCCGCATCCTGCAACAGCCGGCCGGCATCGCGCGTCTCCAGCCTTAGCACGAGATTGCCGCCCGCCCGGGTGACCGTGATCTCGGCCGGCACGCCGCCATTGGCCGGGCCGGTGACCTTGACCAGCACCCCGCCGGGTGCGGCGGGGTCGATCCAGCCTTCGGCCGGTGTCAGCGCGAGATGTTCGGTGAGTTTCAGCCGGTCGAGCGAGAGGGTGATGCGATTGGCGGCCAGATCGGACCGCATGCCCGGATCGGCATCCCTTGCGACCGCCTTCTCGACCATGCGGCCGAACGCGACCAGATCTAGCGTCCCGCCGGTGGCCGCAATCCGCGGCGTGCCGTCGATATCGGGGCTGACGGTCAGCGCCGCATCCACCGCATCGGCCATCCTGACACGGTCGAAATGCGCGGCGCGCAGCTTGCCATCGGGCCCGATTTCCATCGAACCCTCCGCCTGCAGTTCCTTCGAGCCCAGCACGATCTGCCTGATCTTCAGCCCCTCCTCGCGGGTGCCGCGGATGGCCAGGGTGGCGGTTTCGCCCGCCGGCTTGACCCATGACAGCTCCGGCACCGCCACCGCTGCCGGGGTCAGATCGGCGATGAGCTCGAATTTCGGCGGGCTTTCGGGATCGAGTTCCAGCGTCAGGGCAGCCGGAACCGAACCGCTCAGCGTCCTGGCCAGATTGCGCGCACCGAGATCGGCGAGCATGGAAGGGGTCAGCCCGAACCGGCCGGTGACGCGGGATTGCGGATGATCGCCCCGGCCCCGAAAGAGCTGCTGCCAGGTGATGTCGGCGAGCTCGGCGCCCACGCGCATGCGCCCGGTCGCCTCGACCCTGTCGGAGGTGGCGCGCAGCGTCAGCTCGCCATCGGTGAGCGGCAGCGGGCTGGGCAGGCCGGCAAGCGCGACCTCGCCCAGCTCTGCCTTCACGTCGGCGTCCACCTGCCCCGGCTTCAGCGTCTTGAGCAGCGGAAAGACCAGCCGAGCCTCGACCCGGGCCTGCCCGGCCGCGAGATCGGGCCGCGCGCCGATCTTCTGCAGCAACGACAGCGGCTCGGTGTCGATCAGGGCCAGAACCGCTTCCAGCCTTCCGGCGCCCTCAAGTGAAACCTCGGCCTTCTGGACCGGTTCCTCCAGATCGGGGATCGCGAAGACCGAGCCGGCCATGTCGATGCGCGCCTGCCCCTCCGGCCGGGTCCAGCCGCGATCGAGTGCGATGCGGAAGCGCTTGAGATCGAGCGTCCCGCTGCCGGCGGCCTCGCGGATCGGCGGCAGACCGGGAACCGGATGGGCGACGGCGTCGTGGAACGCGAACTGCATCGTCAGGCCCGGCTGATCGTCGCGATAGCTGAACGCGCCCTCGAGCCGGCTCACCACGCCTTCTGGCAGGCTGGTTTCGACCCATTCCCGCGCGCCCGGCGCCGCCGCGACCGGCCACAGCGCGACCAGCCCCCGGCTGTCGAGATCGTGAACCAGGAAGGAGATCCCCGCCGCGCCGGGGACGTAACCGCCGGTGAGACGGAATTTCGACGGCCCGCGGCTGAGGCTGAGCTCGTGCAGCGTCGCCTGCAGGGGTGCGAACTCGGCGCCGAAGCGGAGCACGCCATCGGTGAAGCGGACCGGCTTCTGCAGGGCGCCATGTCCGTCGAAGGCCAGCTCGGCGATGTCGAGCTCGGCCTCCATCGCCTCGAACGCGGCCCCGTCCCGTTGCAGCAATGCGGTGCCCCTGGCATCGAGCTGGCCGAAACCGGTGGCGAGCTTCATCTCGTCGATGCTGAGCCAGTCGGTGCGCGGATCGAAGGCCAGCGCCAGCCGGGCGGACTGGATCGGGACATCATGCCCCTCGTCGAGCCGGAACCGCCCCGCCCCGGCATTGAGCCGGGCGGTCATTTCGCGCAAGGTGCCGTCAATGCCCAGCGACAGCCCCAGCTCGCCGCGGAGCGCGGCTTCGAGCGGGGCGAGGAAGGAGAGGGCCGGAAGCTGCCCGGCCAGATCGGCCGGCCTCACCCCGGAGAACGTCGCCTTGAGCGCCAGCGCCGGATCGCCCGGACGGTAGCGCACCACCATCGACAGCGCGGTGCGATTGCCTTCGGGCATCGGCAGCGAGACCCGCAGATAGCCGGCGATCCCCTCCGACTTCCGCGCCAGGCTGACATGGGCGGCATCGGTCTGCCAGACCTGCCCGGTGATCCGGTCCGAATAGGTCAGCCGCGCGTCGCGCAGGGTGATCCGCTGCAGCCGGTTCAGCACCGGGATGCGGTTGCGCGCCAGCGCCTCGATGAAGCTGGAAAACGCATCGCTGCCCGCCTCCGCCATCTCGCCCGACAGCGCCGATGGCAGCACGATCTCGAAGCTTCCGTCGGCCTTGCGGATGATCCGACCCGAGGCGCCGTTCACGAACAGCTCCACCGGTTCGATCCGGCCGCGCACCGCATCGGCCATGCGGAACCGCGCGCGGATCTCGGGCGCGGCGAAGACCGGGCGGCCCTCTGCGTCGGTCACCGTCACGTCGCGCAGACGCAGACCGGCGGGATCGTCCTTTCCCCGGCCCAGCCGCAGCACGACTGCGCCGATGCCGACCCGCACCCCCTCGGTGCGCGCCGCGATCTCGCGCTCGGCAATACGCGCCAGAAGCGGCAGTTCCAGCGGACCGAAGGAGAGCCGCAGCGCCACCAGCCCCGCCAGCAGCGTCGCGACCAGCACGACCCCCAGCACGGCCGAACCCACAGAATGCAGCCAGCGCCGTCCGATGCCCGGCGCGGAGGGACGCGCCGACACCGTTTCCGGCTCTCTGCGGCGAAGCGGGCTCATCTCCCGGCTGTCGTCTGCAGAGCCACCGCCAGAATCTTGGCGGAATGCTGCACTCCAAATATCCCCGTATCTTTCCCCAGCCCGCTCCCCCTACTGATATCTAGGCGACGGAGGGCGACAAGTGTAGTCATACACCCGCCGAATCAGCAGGATAAAGGAAAATGTGAACAATGTCTGACAGCATCGCCGTGGGCCGGACCCCACCCGATTTCACCCTGCCGCGCGATGGCGGCGGCGAGGTCACGCTCTCGGCCCTGAAGGGCGGAAAGGTCGTGGTCTACTTCTATCCCAAGGACGACACCTCGGGCTGCACCAAGGAGGCGATCGGCTTCACCGAGCGCGCCGAGGACTTCGCCGCGGCCGGCTGCACGGTGATCGGCATCTCGAAGGACAGCGTTGCCAGCCATGACAGGTTCATCGCCAAGCACGGGCTCAAGGTGATCCTGGCCAGCGATGCCGAGGGCAAGGTCTGCGAGGACTGGGGCGTGTGGGTGGAAAAGTCGATGTATGGCCGCAAGTACATGGGCATCGAGCGCGCCACCTTCCTGATCGCCGCCGACGGCACCGTCGCCCGGATCTGGCGCAAGGTGAAGGTGCCCGGCCATGTCGAAGAGGTGCTGAAGGCGGCACAGGCGCTGTGATGGCGGATTCTGCGCCCGCCACCCTGCCCGCCACGCTGACAGACTGCGCGCGCGCGGTGCTGGGCACGGCCGATGCGCGCGAAAAATGCGCCCTGTCGCGCGCGGCGGCCCGTGCCTGGCGGGAGGCGCGCGCCGCCTTCCGGCCGATGCCGCTCGGCCCGCCCGGCGCGCCGGATCACCCCGCCCGGCCCGAACGGCCGGAGCTGCGCGACCCGCGCGACATGCCGCGCCGCCGCACCGGATCGGAAGCGGGACGCATCGCGCTGCTGCATGCCATCGCCCATATCGAGCTCAATGCGGTCGATCTGCACTGGGACATCGTGGCCCGCTTCGCCGACACGCCGATGCCCGCGGGTTTTCATGACGACTGGGTGCGCGCAGCCGATGACGAGGCGAAGCATTTCGGCCTGCTTGCGGACCGGCTGGAGGCGCTGGGCAGCCATTACGGCGCCCTGCCCGCCCATGCCGGCATGTGGCGCGCGGCTGTGGACACCGCGCACGACCTGCCCGCACGGCTAGCCATCGTGCCGATGGTGCTGGAGGCGCGCGGGCTCGACGTCACGCCGGGCATGATCGCGCGCTTCGCCGCGGCCGGCGATGCGCAGAGCGTGGCCGCGCTGGAAGTGATCTACCACGACGAGGTCGGCCATGTCGCCTGTGGCGCGAAATGGTTCAACTTCCTGTGCGGGCGCGCCGATCGCGACCCGAAACCGGCGTTCCATGACCTCGTCAGGCGTCATTTCGACGCCCCGCTCAAGCCGCCATTCAACGTCGAGAAGCGCGCCGAGGCCGGTCTGCCGCCCGATTTCTACTGGCCCCTCGCGGAGGCCGATCCGGCGTGAGACGGCCGGGATCGACGACGGCATCCCGGCGGCCGTGACAACTTCGCGGTTGTCACAAGGCCAATTCTTTTCTAACCATGCCTGAAGGGGAGCGGGCGGCGCAACAAGCCCGCACGGAACGGAACCCGGGGGACACTCCATGTGGGAACGCGCGAAAGCCGCGGGCCGTTTGCCTGATGTGCTGGCCAGCCTTTTTCGCCAGCGCGAGATCGTCCTTTGTGGCGGCGACGGCGAACACCGGCTGTTGCTCACGCCGAAGCGGCAGGCCATCGCGGTCGCGACCGCGGGTCTGGTCGTGGCCTGGCTGGGCGTGGCGACCGGCACCGCCATCTTCGGCCTGATCGATTCCAGCCGCACCGCCCGCGACATCGCCCTGATGCGCGAGGGCTACGAGACGCGGCTGGCCGAGGCCGAGGCCGCGCGCAAGTCGGCCGAGGCCAGTGCCAGCGCCGCGGAGACGGAACTCAGGGCCGCGCTGCGCGACTATGCCACGGCCCGCGCGGAACTCATGCAGGCGGTGGAGGCCGAGCGCAGCCGCAGCGTCACCCTTTCCGCCGTGCGGCGCAAGCTGGCCGATGCGATCCGCAGCCGCGACGAAGCGCTCCGCAAGCGCCGCGAGCTGGAATCGCGCCTCGCCGGCATCGAGGGCGATCTCGACCGCACCGCCAGCGCCGAGAACGAGCTGTCCGAGACGCTCGGCACCATCTCGCTTGCACTTGCCGAGAACATCCAGCGGCGCGAGGCTGCCGAAAGGCGGGCCGCCGCGCTGGGCGACCGGCTGGCGGCGCTCCATGCGCAGGACAAGCTCGAGGCGCAGCGTCTGCGGCGGATGCTCGACCGGCTCGAAGGCGCGGTGGAGGCCAGCCTCGGCAAGCTCGAAGGCGCGCTGACCCCGGTCGGCTTCGACGTGGATCAGGTCGTCGCCCAGCTCAGGCAGAATTATTCCGGCGAGGGCGGACCGTTCGTGGCCATGGACGCCGCGGTCAAGACCTTCGAGGACGATCCGCACAGCACCCGCATCGCCAGGCTGATGAACGAGATGGAGCGGCTGCAGCTTCTGGGCATCGCCATCCGTCAGCTGCCGCTGACCATCCCGGTGAAGAACGCCTTCCGCTATACCAGCGGATTCGGTGTCCGCCGCGATCCGATCAATCACCGTGTGCACCGCCATAACGGCATCGATCTGGCCGCGCCCTACCGCACGCCGATCTATGCGACCGGGGACGGCACGGTGATCTATGCCGGGCGCATGCGCGGCTATGGCAAGGTGATCAAGATCCGCCACGCTTTCGGCGTCGAAACGCTATATGCTCACCTCAGTGCGATTCGCGTCAAGAAAGGCGATCGCATCGCGCAGGGAGACCGTATCGGGGACATGGGCAATACCGGACGCAGCACCGGGACCCATCTCCACTACGAGATCCATGTGAACGGAACTCCGATCAACCCGATGAGATATCTGAAGGCAGCGAGAAATGTTCTCTAAGAGCAAGATCAACGAGCCGAGCGAGACGAAGGACCCGCAAGTGACCGCAACCAAGCCGATGCCGAGCACCCCGACCTCGCCGATCTCCGGCGAATCGCGTCCGCCTGCCGAAAAGGCGCCGCCCTCGATCCTGTCCAGCGACCTGACGGTTCAGGGCAATGTCACCACCAATGGCGACATCCAGGTCGAGGGCACGGTCGAGGGCGACATCCGCGCGCACATGCTCACGGTCGGCGAGACGGCGACGATAAAGGGCGAGGTGATCGCCGATGATGTGGTGGTCAACGGCCGCGTGGTCGGGCGGCTGCGCGGGCTGAAGATCCGCCTGACCTCCTCGGCCCGCGTCGAGGGCGACATCATTCACAAGACCATCGCCATCGAGAGCGGCGCGCATTTCGAGGGCACGGTCAGCCGGGCCGACGACCCGCTCAACAGCTCGGTCCAGCCCAAGAAACCGCGAACGGCGACCGAGTCGGCCAAGGGCTGACCGGCACGCGGCGGCGGCCGATCCGGTGCGCCGACTGCCCCGCCCCCCTCTCAGCCGCGCGGCGGCGGCCGATCCGGTGCGCCGACTGCCCCGCCCCGCGCCTCAGCCGCGCGGCGGCAGCGAATAGGTCACATTGGCATGGGCGACCGGTGCGTCCATGCCATCGGAGAACAGCGTCACATCGCCGACCGACAGGCTGCGCCCCAGCTTGAGGATGCGGGCATCGGCGCGCAGGCCGCCCGGGGCGGGCTTGCGCATGAAGTCGATGGCGCAGCTGGTGGTCACCGCCAGCCCGCGCGGCCCGATCATCGCCAGGGTGGCGAGGTAGAAGGCACAATCGGCCAGCGCGAACATGGCCGGGCCGGACACGGTGCCGCCGGGGCGCAGATCCGCCTCGCGCGCCTCCATCCGCACCGAGGCGCGGAAGGGTCCGAGACCGACCACCTCGAACCGGTCGTGCATCTGGGGAAACTCGCGGGCCATGAAGTCGTGAAGATCGGCCGCGGTCATCACCGGCTGCATCGCTGTCTCCGCTTGGAATTCGCCGCCTCCTGCCTATGCTGGCGGCCAACGGGAATGCAACCATGGATGCCGAGATGACCGAACTCGTCAAACGCGCCGATGCCGACGGGGTCGCGACGCTGACCCTCAACCGGCCCGAGGCGCTGAATGCGCTGTCGGAGGCGATGCTCGCCGCGCTGCAGGAACAGATCGACCGGCTGCGGGACGATACCGCCATCCGCGCGGTGATCCTGCGCGGCGAGGGCAAGGCGTTCTGCGCCGGGCACGATCTGCGCGAGATGCAGTCCAGACGCAATTCGCCCCAGGCCCGGCGCGACTATTTCAACGCGCTGTTTGCGCAGTGCGGCCGGATGATGACCTCGCTGACCCGGCTGCCGCAGCCGGTCATCGCCCAGGTGCACGGCATCGCCACCGCCGCGGGCTGCCAGCTGGTTGCCTCCTGCGATCTCGCCGTGGCCGCACGCTCGGCCCGATTCGCAGTCTCCGGCGTCAATCTGGGGCTGTTCTGTTCCACGCCGATGGTGGCGCTGACCCGCAATGTGGCGCGCAAGCATGCCTTCGAGATGCTGGTCACTGGCGATTTCGTTTCGGCCGGGCGTGCGGCCGAGATCGGGCTGATCAACCGCGTGGCCGATGACGACGCGCTGGCCGAGGAGACCGAGACGCTGGCGCGTCAGATCGCCGGCAAGCTCGCGGTGGCGGTGCGCATGGGCAAGGAGGCGTTCTACACCCAGGCCGAGATGAGCCTCGAGGCCGCCTATGCCTATACCGGCCGGGTGATGGCGGAAAACATGCTGCACCGCGACACGCAGGAGGGCGTCAACGCCTTCCTCGAAAAGCGCGCGCCGGAGTGGCGGCAGTGATCCGTCTCGCGCTGGCGCTGATGCTGCTGGTGGTGCCGGCCGCGGCGCAGACCGTGCTCGACGAGAAACGCCCGGAGATCACGCTGAAGGTGACGCTGGCGCGCGGGCTGTCCGCCGCGCCGGGGCTCTATGCCTTCCTGCGTGAGGAGGCGGAGGTGACTGCGGCCACCTATCGCGACATGGCCGCCGAGGATGCCCGCGCCGCCAGGGAGGCCGGGCAGCGCTTCCGGCCCTACAGCATGGAGATCAGCGACGAGCTGCGCTTCCTCTCGCCGCGTTACGCCTCGGTCCTGCGCCGGATCGCGGTCCATACCGGCGGGGCGCATGGCAATCTGGTGCTGGAGGCGGTGACCGCCGATCGCGGCACCGGTCGGCTGATCCGGCTCGACGAGCTGCTGGGCGGTCCGAAGGGCGGTCGGGCGCTGAAGGCGATCGCCGGGTTCCTCGCCCGCGAGATCGCCCGCAAGGCGCATGGCGGCAAGCCCGACGAGAGCTGGCGCGCGGCGATCCGCGCCGCGACCGCGCCCGATGTCGCGGTGCTGCAGAACTTCACCCTCGCCCGGTCCTCGCTGCCCGACCGCATCGGCGGGCTCGCTTTTCACTTCGCGCCCTACGAGGTCGCCCCCTACGCCACCGGCCCGGTCGAGATCGTGGTGCCGCAGGCCCTGTTCCATGACGGGCTGAAGCCAGGAATCGCGGCGCTGTTCGGCGGCGAGCCGCGGTAACGGCGCCTTGTCCGGTAGACGGCCCGGCCCGGGTTGATGCCATCGGAGCATGCCTGGCCTTCCGGGCATCCCGATTTCCCTTGTGCGCGCGCAGGGTGCGCATTCATGGCGCACCATCACGCATTGACCAGCCGTGTTGCAAGGGTGCGCCATGAATGCGCACCCTACGCCAGACGACCGGATATCGGTCGCCATGGGGCATGAGCCGCGCCTTGCGGACGCGCCGGGGCGGTCTTTCGCGCAGGGCGGGCGAGGGCCGGCTCCGATTGCGGGGCAGCCCGAGCCAGCGTGAAAGCACTGCCGGATCCCGGCCTCGTGCGGGCGGCGGGACATGGGGCGCCGGACAGGTTGTGATTATTTTCACTGTTGATTGATAGAGACCCCTGCAAAACTCCGGCGCGACGGGGCATCCCAGGCGAGACGCGCTTTCTGCCGATGTGTATTGCGTGCGTGTAAAGTAATTAGAAAATAATTCCCCAATCAATATTTACCAAATAGGTGAAAATCAGGAACAAACTTCGCCGGCGCCGCATTTCGCGGCGCCCGAGCGCAACGCCCGGGTCTGGCCGGCAGGGTTTTGCAGAGGTCTCTGATAAATATTGATTGCAAATTTATTTTCTAATTATTCTATGCGCGTGCAGATTTGATGGGTTTGAAAACTGTCACATTCAGGATGCCTGTCTGCATCCGGGTTTTGCAGGGGTCTCTTTAAATTACTTTATGCGCACACAGTACAGCCTCTCAGAAAACGCATCTCGCCCGGGATGCCCCGTCGCGCCGGCGTGTCGCAGGGGTCTCCTCAAACCATCTTGCGCACGCGATCCCGGTCACCGGAAACCGGGCCGCTTCGACGGTCTGCATTCATGCCGGAGTGCGGGGGTCACGAGAACCCTGGCCAGCCGGGCGCGGATGAGGATGCAGCGCTTGGCCCGCCCAGGCCATCGGCCCGCGGCGCGCCTCGGCCTCAAAGAAGCCGGTGCCGATTGCCGGCCATGCTTCGGGATCGGGCCGTGCGGCTTTACAGGGTGCCGGCACAGGCAACCCCGGTCCGGGTCCGGAACGCGCGTCCCGCGCCGCCCTGATCCCGCTGTGAACCGCGATCGGCGGTCGGGTCTACTCCGACAGCCCTTCGGTGGTGATCCCCCGCCGCCCGGCCAGATCGGTGACGTACTGCCAGGCAACGCGGCCGGAGCGGGCGCCGCGGGTCTGCTGCCACTCGATCGCCTCGGCGCGCAGCGTCTCCTCGTCGATGGCAATGCCCAGCGCATCGACATAGCCGCGGATCATGGCGAGATAGTCGTCCTGGCTGCAGGGGTGAAAGCCCAGCCACAGCCCGAAGCGGTCCGACAGCGACACCTTCTCCTCCACCGCCTCGGAAGGGTTGATCGCGGTGGAACGCTCGTTCTCGATCATGTCGCGTGGCATCAGATGGCGGCGGTTGGAGGTGGCATAGAACAGCACGTTCGCGGGGCGTCCCTCGACCCCGCCATCGAGCACCGCCTTGAGCGACTTGTACTGGTTGTCCTCATGCCCGAAGGAGAGATCGTCGCAGAAGATCAGGAACCGCCGCTGCCGGTTTCGCAGCCGGGCCAGAAGATGGCCGATGCTGCCGATATCCTCGCGCTGGATCTCGACCAGCGCCAGCGATCCGGGCAGCCGGCGCAGCACCTCGGCATGCACCGCCTTGACCAGGCTCGACTTGCCCATGCCGCGCGCGCCCCACAGCAGCGCGTTGTTGGCCGCCGCCCCGCGGGCGAATTGCAGCGTGTTGGCCAGCAGCGTGTCGCGCGCCCGGTCGACGCCCACCAGCAGGCGCAGCGCCACCCGGTTGACCTGCGCCACCGCTTCCAGCCGCTCCGGGCCGGTATGCCAGACGAAGGCGTCGGCGGCGTCGGTTGCGGCATCGGCCGCGGGCGGCGGCGCCAGACGTTCC
>RFIR01000192.1 GCA_003695135.1 Alphaproteobacteria bacterium
ACCTTCTTGGTCAGCCCGATGCGGTCGGGGTTGATGTCGTTCTGGATGATCTTCGCCTCGCGCGGCCAGTAGTCGATGCCGTAGCCGGGCAGGGTCGAGAACGGGTTGAGCCGGTTGCCGAGGCAGAGCACCACATCGGCCTGGGCGATCAGCTGCATGCCGGCCTTGTTGCCGTTATAGCCCAGCGGCCCGGCAAACAGCGGGTGCGAGCCCGGGAAGGCATCGTTGTGCTGGTAGCCGCAGCAGACCGGGGCATCCAGCCGCTCGGCCAGCTTGACCGTGTCGCCGATCGCCCCGGCCAGCACCACCCCGGCGCCGTTCAGGATGACCGGGAACTTCGCCTCGGACAACAGCCGCGCCGCCTCGGCGATCGGCCCCTGGGCCGGCGCGGGGCGCTTGAACTGGATGGGCTCGGGCAGATCGACATCGATGACCTGTGTCCACATGTCGCGGGGGATGTTGATCTGCGCCGGCGCCGAGGCGCGCCATGCCTTGGAGATCACCCGCGCCAGCACCTCGGGGATGCGGGAGGGATCGCGCACCTCCTCCTGATAGGCGACCATGTCGGCGAATGCGCGCATCTGCTCGACTTCCTGGAAACCGCCCTGGCCGATGGTCTTGTTGGCCGCCTGCGGCGTGACAAGCAGCAGCGGGGTGTGGTTCCAGTAGGCGGTCTTTACCGCGGTGACGAAATTGGTGATGCCCGGCCCGTTCTGGGCAATCATCATGCACATCTTGCCGCTTGCGCGGGTATAGCCGTCGGCCATCATGCCGCCCGAGCCTTCATGCGCGCAGTCCCAGAAGGTGATTCCCGCCTTGGGGAACAGGTCGCTGATCGGCATGAAGGCCGAGCCGATGATGCCGAAGGCATGCTCGATCCCGTGCCGCTGCAGCACCTTCACAAAGGCTTCTTCCGTCGTCATTCTCATCGCGTGATCACTCCCCTGGGAATCCGGTTCTCCGGGCCACCTCATGCCCGGAATCGGCCGGGCGCGGCAAGAGGGAAATCCCCGATGGCGATGCTGAAGCGTCTGCTCTGGCTGCTCTGGCTTCTCGGCGCCATCTGGGCGGTCGAGCTTGCCAATTTGCTGAGCGATTACTGGTTCAACCGGCAGTTCGGGCTGATCCCGCGCGAGATCGTCGGGCTCGACGGCATCCTCGCCATGCCGCTGCTGCATGGCTCGGTCGATCATGCCCTGACCAATACCCCGCCGCTGATCGTGCTGGGCGGCCTGTTGGGTCTGACGGCCAGCCGCTCGCTTCTGGCGATCAACGCGATGATCGTCGCGGTGGGCGGCGGGCTGGTCTGGCTGCTGGGCCGCGCCGCGCTGCATGTCGGGGCGAGCGGGCTGATCTTCGGCTGGTTCGCCTTTCTCGTCGCCCGCGGCATCATCGACCGCAGCCCGCTGACGCTGGCCATCGCGGCGCTTGCCGGCGCGCTTTACGGCACCATCATTCTCGGCGTGCTGCCCGGCCAGCCGGGCGTGAGCTGGGAGGCGCATCTCTTCGGTGCCGTCGCCGGGGTGCTGGCCGCGCTGCTGCTGCCGGTGCGGGTGCACGATCCGCGGCGGCGCTAGGTCATGTCGCGTCCTATTCGGTTCACTTCTGGCCTCGAGCAAAGGGCATGCGACCGCCCGGGTGGGCGCGAATGCGCCCGCCTGTGGGGGTGAGGCCGCGAACGCCATGCGTTCGAGTGAGCGGCTGAACGGGCGCATGCCCGTGTCGCTGCACGCCACGGGCGGGTGAACCCGATGGAACCTGACATGAACTAGCCATAGGTAATCCCCAGCCGCAGCGACAGGTCGCGAAACCGTTCCACCGGGTCCATCAGCCGGTCGCGCAACCGGCGGGCGGCGCTGCGCTCAGCCCAGCTCCGCGCCGCGCGGCGGCAGGCCCGCCAGGCGATCTCCATCATCTCCTCGGCCAACTCATGCTCGGCCGGGCCGGTCCGGCGCGGGCGAAACCGGTTGGGCCGCCAGTCGCGTACCCGCTCCTCGGCAAACACCTCGTCCCAGCCCTGCCCCCACCAGCGCCGGGCGATGGCCTCGTTATCCTCCGCCGCGCCTTCCCAGATCCGGTCGCGCAGCGCGTTGTCGAGCCCGCAGAACGGGGCCAGCTCGGCGGGAAACCGGCGCGAGGCGCGGCTGATCGCATCGCGCAACGCCCGCCGGTTGCTCAGGCCGCGGATCATCCCGCGCCGCTCGATGCGCTGGATCACCCGCTGCAGCGTGTAGGTGCCGATGGGGCCGAGGCTGGGATTGACGATCCCCGGCCGCAGCCAGCGCCGGGCCTGCGGCGAGATGCCGAGACCCTGCAGCAGGTCGATCCAGATCCCCGCCCGCCTGCGGGGGGCGGAGAAGGGATGCAGGACCGGGGCGAGGTCCGATGCCCGCTCGAGCCCGCCGATCAGCACCGAATAATGCCGGCTGCGTGCGCGCATGCGCTCGGCGAGGAAGGCCTCGAAGCTGCGATGGGTAAGCGTGCTGCGCAGGATCTCGGGATAGGCGGAGTTGAGCAGGTCGGGCTGCGGGCGCAGGAACAGATGAAAGCGAATGGCGATACCCTCGGCCCGCAGCCGGTCGAGCGAGCGGCCCAGCCGCGTCGCGCGCAGAAGCGGGACCGCGTATTCGGAGGAGATCAGCGCCGCCGGGGCGTCGGCGGCAAGGATTTCCTGCGCCAGCGCCTCGGCATGGGCGGCCCGGCCCCGCCCCAGAACCCCGCCGAGGCGGGCCATCAGCACGTGATGCGGCCCGTCGGCGCGCTGGCCGGTGCGGGGGATGAACAGCCCCTGCTCCATCAGCGCATCGCGGTTGTCGGCGAGGAAGCGCTGCAGGGCGGAGCTGCCCGTCTTGGGCAGGCCGGCATGGATATGCAGCGTGCGACGCGCCACGGCCCCGCGCCTCAGACCCGCGACAAACCGCCACCGCTGCGGATCACATGCCGCAGCTCTAGGCCGGATTCCGGAAGGAATCTGGAAACCTTTGACGTGCTACACCCGCCTTGTCCAAACGAGTTTGGATCGCTGCTTGCACAGTCAGACATCCAGTTTGACCTCCGCGCCCTCCGCCTCGGCGGAGGGCGCAATTGCTTCCGCAGCAGGCAGAACCGCGCCGGGGTTGAGGATGCCGTTGGGATCGAGCGCGCGCTTGATCGCAGCCATCGCCGCCAGACGGGCCGGGTCGCCGAAACGTTCAAGCTGCGCCCGCTTGTCCCGCCCGATACCGTGCTCGGCGCTGAACGAGCCGCCCATCGCGACCACCAGCTCGTAGACCGCCGCGGCGATCGCCGCGCGCCGGTCGTCGAAGCGGGCGGCCGGCACATCCTGCGGCGGAAAGACGTTGTAGTGCAGGTTGCCGTCGCCCAGATGCCCGAAGCAGTTGATCACCACCCCCGGCGCCATGCGTGCCAGCATCCGCCCGGCACGGTCGATGAATTCGGCGATGGCCGAGAGCGGCAGCGCGATGTCATGGGTGGCGATGGCCCCGCGCAGCCGGTTGGCCTCGGGGATGGTCTCGCGTATCTCCCACATGCGCTGGCGCTGGGCGAGCGAGGTCGCGATCGCCGCATCCTGCACCTGCCCGGCTTCGAGCGCCTCGGCCAGAAGCCCCTCCAGCGCCTCGCCGGGGCGGGCGAGGCGGCTGCCGCCGGTTTCCACCAGCACGAACCACGGCGCCTCGGCGAGCGGCGGCGCGGGCGCCTGCGGCAGATGGGCGGCGAGGAAGTCGAGACCCTCGCGCGCCATCAGTTCGAAGGCGAGGATGTCCTCGCCCAGCCAGTCGCGGGCCTTCTCGAACAGCGCCATCGCGGCGGCCGGATCGGACAGCGCCACCCAGGCGGTGGCGCGCTCATGCGGGCGGGCATGCAGCTTGAGGCTGGCCGCGGTGATGATGCCGAGCGTGCCTTCCGAGCCGATCATCAGGTTGCGCAGGTCATAGCCGGTATTGTCCTTGCGCAGCGTGCCCAGCCCCGACAGCACCGAGCCGTCGGCCAGCACCGCCTCCAGCCCCAGGCAGAGATCGCGCGCCGAGCCGTAGCGCAGCACCTGCGCCCCGCCGGCATTGGTGGCCAGATTGCCGCCGATCCGGCACGAGCCTTCCGAGGCGAGCGACAGCCCGAACACCCGGCCGGCCGCCTCGGCGGCGTTGCGGATGTCGATCAGACGCACGCCCGCCTCGGCGGTCAGCGCGTTTTCCTCCGCCGACACCGCGCGGATGGCGGTCAGCCGCTCGACCGAGAGGATGAGCGGCAGCGGCCCCTCCGACATCACCTGACCGGCGACCAGCCCGGTGCCGCCGGCCAGCGGCACCACCCCAACCCGCGCCGCGTTGCACAGCCGCAGGACGCTCGCGACCTCGGCGGTGGACCGCGGCATGGCCACCGCGCCGGCGATGCCGTGATGGCGCCCGCGCGGCTCTTCCAGATCGCGCGGCTCGGGCGCACGCAGCCCCCCCGGTCCCAGCGCCTGTTCGAGGCGGGCGAGGAAAGCGCCGTCGGCCGGGTTCAGCACGGTGCCGCCTCCTGCGCTGTACGCGGCGCGGCGGCCCGGCGCAGCCGGTCGTTGATCGCCGCACCGAGCCCGGTGTCGGGGATCCGCGCCACCGCGATCCCGCCGCCCTGACCGCGCGCGGCCAGCATCTCGTCGAGCGCGCGCAGATGGGAAAAGAGATTGGCCGCCGCCTCGGCGAGATCGCCCGCAGGCGACAGGTTGAGCCCCTCGCCCTGCATGTCGTCCCCGAAGCCGAGCCACAGCTCGCCCGGCCGCGGCCGGTCGGCGTTCAGCCGGATCGGCGCGCGGGTGGCATAGTGGCTTTCCAGCATGCCCGGCGATGCGGCGGGCTGCGCCGGGTCGGGCACATCGAGCCGATCGAGGCCTGCGGCCAGCAGCGCCTCGCGCGGCACCCCGCCTGCGCGCAGCAGCACCGGATGCGGGCCGCAAAGCGAGAGCACGGTCGATTCGATGCCCACACCGCAGGTCCCGCCGTCGATCACCGCCGCGATCCGGCCGCCGAGTCCTTCCATTACATGCCGCGCGGTGGTCGGGCTGACCCGGCCCGAGGGATTGGCCGAAGGCGCGGCGAGCGGCTCGCCGAAGGCTGCAAGCAACCGCTGCGCCACCGGATGGGCCGGCACGCGCAGCGCTACGCTGGGCAGTCCGGCGGAAATCGCCGCCGCCAGCCCGGTGTCGGCCTTGCGCGTCAGCACCAGCGTCAGCGGCCCGGGCCAGAAGCGTTCGGCCAGCCGCACCGCCGCCGAAGAAAACTCGGCCAGCGCCATCGCCTCGCGCAGCCCGGCGACATGCACGATCAGCGGATTGGAGGGCGGCCGGCCCTTGGCCGCGAACACCGCCGCGACCGCGCGTTCGTTGCAGGCATCGGCGCCGAGGCCGTAGACGGTCTCGGTGGGAAAGGCCACGCATTCCCCGGCGCGCAGCAGCGCCACCGCCCGG
>RFIR01000193.1 GCA_003695135.1 Alphaproteobacteria bacterium
CCGAGGATCTGCACCTCGACATGGCGCGCCCGCGGGATCAGCTTTTCCAGATAGCCCTCGCCGCTGCCGAAGGCGGCCTCGGCCTCGCGCCTTCCCTCGCGCACCCGGTCCTCCAGCTCCTCGGGCGACAGGATCGGGCGCATGCCGCGCCCGCCGCCGCCCCAGCTCGCCTTGAGCATCAGCGGATAGCCGATCGCCGCGGCCATGCGGCGGACCTCGTCCATGTCCTCCGGCAGCACCTCGGTGGCCGGCACCACCGGCACCCCGGCGGCGATGGCCACGCGGCGGGCCGAGGCCTTGTCGCCCAGCGCGCGCATGGTCTCGGATCTGGGTCCGATGAAGGCGATGCCGGCTTCGGTGCAGGCATCGACGAAATCGGGGTTCTCCGACAGCAGCCCGTAGCCGGGATGGATGGCGTCGGCCCCGCTGAGGCGCGCGATGCGGATGATCTCGGGGATCGAGAGATAGGCCTCCACCGGCCCCAGCCCCTCGCCGATCCGGTAGGCCTCGTCCGCCTTGAAGCGGTGCAGGCCCAGCTTGTCCTCCTCGGCATAGACCGCAATGGTCCGCTTGCCGAGCTCGTTGGCCGCGCGCAGGACCCGGATGGCGATCTCGCCGCGATTGGCCACGAGGATGGAGGAAAACGTGGTCATTGGGGGCATTCTCCCGCCGCGGTTCGAGAGAATGTCTTAAGCCTTCCGAAGACGGGCTTGTCAAACCATGCCGGCCGGGCTGGCAGCGCGATTGCCGGCCCGGCCCGCAGCGGCCATCGGCGCGGGAGACAGCCTGCCCGTTGCGCGGTCAGGCCGCGGCGGGGCCGGCCGCGGCGTCGTCCTTGCCCGCCTCCGCGCGCCGGGACTTGCCCTTCTGCGCGATGGCCTTTTCGAGTGCCGAGCGGTCGGCCGCCTCCGACGCCGCTTTGCCGTCCTTCTCCGGTCCGGATGCGCCTGCCACCACGACCTGGTTGCGCCCCTTCGCCTTGGCCTCGTAGAGCGCGTCGTCGGCCGATTTCATCAGCGCCTGCGGGAAGGTGCCGTTCTGCGGGAAGGACGAGACGCCGAGCGAGATCGAGATGTGCGGCAGGTTCTTCTCGCCATAGCGCACCACGATCTGTTCGACCGCCCGGCGCAGGTTCTCCGCCTTCCTCGCCGCGGTTTCCGTATCGGCCAGCGGCAGGAGCAGCATGAACTCCTCGCCGCCCAGCCGGCAGGCGAGCTCGTCGCCGTCGCATTCGGCCTCCAGCGCCGATCCGACCGCGCGCAGCACCATGTCGCCGGCATCGTGGCCGTGATTGTCGTTGAACTTCTTGAAATGGTCGACGTCGATGGCGACCAGGCTGAGATCGGCGCCGACATGCTTGGCGGCCTCGACCGAGCGGCGCAGCGCCTCGATGAAGTGCCGGCGGTTGTAGAGCCCGGTCAGCGCGTCGCGGATCGACTGGTCGCGCAGCTGGTCGCGCATGCGCACATTGGCGATGGCGAGGCTGATCTGCTCGGCGCACATCTGCGCCAGCTTGCGCGACCTGGCGAATTGCTCCTGCGTCACGCCGCGCATCGCCCTCAGCGTCATCAGACCGACCGTTTCGCCATGGGCGAGAATGGGGATGCAGAAATAGATCTCCTCCTCATGCTCGCGCATGTGATCGCAGGTGAAGTCGATCTCGCTCTCGCCATAGAAATAGGTCCGGCCACGGCGCAGCGCCCAGCACGAATCGGGCCGGATATGGGCGTGATAATCCGCCCCGTTCCAGGCGCAGGCGCCGTCGAGCACGTCGCGCGAGTTGGAATAGACGTAGATCGAGCCCATGCTGTCGGGCAAGAGCCGGGTCATGAAGGCGCTGACCATGTCGAAGAGCTCCTCGAGCGAACTGCAGGATTGCAGCCATTCGTTGAGCTCGCCCAGAAGCCGGATCTCGCGCGCCAGCCGCAGCTGCCCGGCCAGAAGCTCCTTCTCCTGACTGGCCCGTTCGCGCAGATGCCGTTCGCGCCGCCGCCCGCTGGAAAACACCATTATCAGTGCACCGCCGGCGACGAGAATGGCAATCGCTGCGAGAATCGACAGTGTCAGCTGAACGCGATCGAAAAACGCCGCGTATACATCGGTGATGTCGGTATAGAACTCGATCGCCCCGATCACCCGGCCGTCCTGTACCACCGGCGTGTAGATCTCGGCCACCAGCCGTTCGGCATCCGGGTCGAGCACCGTCCCGTCGCGCAGGGTCAGCCGGTCGATTTCGGCCAGCGGCTTGGCCTCCTGCTTGTAGTAGCTCTGCCCCTTCATCACGATATCGGCGAAATAGGGCTTGGTATTGATCTCGCCGATCTCGGCCGGACGGGTGGACCACAGGATCCGGCCATCTGGCAGGAATATCTTGAAGCGGAAGACGTCGGAGAAATTGATCATCTGTGACAGGCGCTCGCGGTCGGCCGGGGCAATCGTGCCATCGACGAAGATGCCCAGCCCGGCATCAAGCTGCGAGATCAGCCGCTGGCGCCAGATCCCTGCCTGATTGGTGACGTCGTCGCGCACCAGCCTTGTGACCAGCGGCTCGGGCAGGAAGCGCATCGCGCCGACCACTGCGACAACCACCGTCAGGCTGAAGAACAGCGTATTGAGCAGATTGCGGTCGGTCAGACCGCGCAGGAAACCGGTGATTCTCGACACGGGCCACCCCCGATCATTGCGGATGCACCGTTCTTGAGAGGTGCGGCTTAAATGCCGGTTAAGCGCGGCGATCCGGCGGGATTTGCGATCCCCTGCGCGGGGTGAAAATCGCGACAAGTGGAGTCAATCTGGAGTCAATCCCGCCAGACCGCCTTCAACCCTTGCCCTTCGGGACGAGCAGCTTCTCGGGCCGCCGCCGCTCCGCCGCCTTGAACAGCGAGAAGGTCTGGTTGACGTAATTCACCGCGCCCGAGATGTGCTCGGAAAAGCTGCGCAGATCCTCGGTCATCTCCGCCGCGATCACCTGCACCGGCCGATCCTGCGGTTCGGTCTCGAAACAGACATAGAACCACGGCTCGCCGCGCCTGAGCACGATGTCCCGCTCCGGCTCGTGCCATTCGAAGGCCCACATCAGCGGCCGCGGCCAGAGATGGATCGGGAACCGCCCGCCGAAGATGGTGCCCGGCATCGACTCCCTGCGGTAGTGCATGAAGGCCGAGAGCTGGCTCATATAGACCGGCTCGTCGGCGATGAAGAGATAGGGCAGCGAGACCTGGATCGTCGGCCGGTCGGGATAGCGCCACTCGATCTCGTTGGTCACATGGATGATCTGGTTGAGCTTGGCCGGGCGCACCGGGCTCGCCTCGCCCAGCATGTTGCGCACCCCGGCCTTGCCCTCCTTGGTGCGGGCAAAGCGCAGATGCAGATCGAACGGGCAGCGGATGACGAAGTAGCGGCTTTCGAGATTGAGCACCGCCGGGCAGCGCGAGGCCGATTTGGCGTGGGTCTTGTTGACATCGGCCGAGCGGAAGCGTTCGGGCGGATAGTAGATCACGCCCGTCCGCTCCTCCTGCAGCAGCCAGCCCACCCGCACCGGGCCGGAGGGGCGCGGCGCCTCGGCCGCGGGCGTGTCTCGAAACCAGTTCGCCAGCGACATTCCCGTTACTCCCTGGCCGGGCGAAGCTTGCGGTTTCTGCCGCTCCGGACGATCACGACAGAAAGGCCCGGCGTCGCCTATTCTTGCAACAATATCCGATTCGAACAGTATGAAGCCTCGGCATCCCGTGAACAATACTGCAGAGACATGCAGCCAGGGGGGAGGGGTGCGATGGGGAGCAAGATGGAAGACATCGCTACGCGCGTCGCGCACGACGTGGGCAGTGCGCTGCGCCTGCGCGCCGGTACCGAGACGTTGGTGCCGGCCGCCAACCGGCCTGCAGGTCACGAAACGGTAGATCCGCTGGCGCTGTCCGGCGCGGATATCGGCATCGATTCGAATGATCGGGGCGGCCGGGTCGCGGTTCCGGCGGGCGGAACGGGCATCGGCCTGGCAACCGCCGAGATGCCGCGGACGATCGCGGTCGAATACCTCACCGCCGCAGCCCCGGCCCCGCTGGCGCCGGCGCTGGCCTTCGCCGATACGGTGCTGAGTTTCCACGATTCGGGCTTCGGTCCGATCGCGGGGCCTTACGGCTTCGAGGCCGCATCGGGCGATTTCAGCGGAATCGCGCCGGTTCCGACCAGCTGGGCGCTGGGGCCGGAGCCGCACCCGCCGCTCAACCAGGTGCTGACGCTGGGCATGGGCAGCGCCATCGATCTGGGCTGGTCCGGCGGGCGCGGCATTGTCGATCTCGCCGGCGACGATCTGTTCATCACCAATCAGGGCACCACCGAAAAGGCTGCGGTCTACGCCTCGGCCGATGGCGCCAGTTTCATCCGCATCGGCACCGCCGATTCGGCGGCCGGCGCCACGCAGGGTTTCGATATCGGCGCGTTCGGGCTTTCCTCCGCCGTGGCCGTGCGCATCGTCGGGCTGGATTTCGGCGGCGGCGCGCCCGGCTTTGACCTCGTCAATGTCAGCGCCAATGTCGACATTGTCAGCCTGCCCGTGCCGCCCGATCCGCTGGCGGTGGACGACTATTTTTCCGGCTTCCGCGATCAGGCCATCTCCGGCAACGTCCTGGCCGACAACGGCGCGGGCGCCGACATCGATGCCGAGGGTCAGCCGCTGACGGTGACCGCGGGCACCTTTGCCACCGCGCAGGGCGGGTCGGTCACCATCGCCGCCAATGGCGATTTCACCTATGCGCCCGGCACCGGTTTTGTCGGCATCGACAGCTTCGACTACACCATCACCGATCAGGAGGCCGGCACGGACACCGGCACCGCGGTCCTGTCGCTGGTCACCTGCCCGACGACGAAGTTCGGCTCCGTCGCCGCCGAATGGTGGAACGGCACGGCGTGCGACGACGTCATCTATGGCGGAGGCGGCGCGGACACCCTCCTCGGCTATGCCGGCAACGACCTGCTGATGGGCGACTCGCATGGCGACCTGATCCGCGGCGGCAGCGGACACGACACCATCATCGGCCGCGGCGCGGGAGATGCCGACAAGCTCTATGGCAATGGTGGCAACGACCAGTTCTTCGCCTGGCAGTCGAGCACGCTCAACGACTTCATCTCCGGCGGTCGCGGCTACGACACCGTGCGCAACATCCTGATGGCCAATCTTATCCTCGGCGATGCCGTTGCGTCATGGAAGGGCGTGGAGGCCATCGACCTCAACGACTACGCCATCCAGATCGCCGGGGCGGAATCGCTCAACCTCAAATCCATCACCCTGGTGAACGGGTCGATGATCCGCGGCACCGCCTTCAGCCAGACGATCATCGCCTCGCAGGGCGACGACACGATCTATGGCCTGGGCGGCAACGACCTGATCCGCGGCCGGGGCGATGCCGACATCATCTTCGGCGGCGCGGCGGCCGAGACGATATTCGGCGGCGCCGGCGCGGACTGGATCACCGGCGGCGGGCCGCTCGATGGCGACGAACTCCACGGCAATGGCGGCGCCGACA
>RFIR01000194.1 GCA_003695135.1 Alphaproteobacteria bacterium
ATGGCGCGCGGCTGGGCGAGATTGTCCGGCGCCACGGCATCGGCGCCATCATCCATCTGGCCGGGCTGCAGGTGCCGTTCTGCATCGCCAATCCGGCGCTGGGCGCGCGGGTCAATGTCGAGGGCACCATCAATATCCTGCAGACGGCGCGCGAGGCGGGGATCCGGCGGCTCGCCTATGCCTCGTCGTCGGCCGCACTCGCCATCCCGCCCGGCGGCCCCTGGTGCGAGACGCTCTATGGCGTCTACAAGCGGGCCAATGAATACAGCGCCCATGTCTACTGGGCCGACTGGCAGCTGCCCTCGGTCGGCATCCGGCCCAATGTCGTCTATGGCGTGGCGCGCGATCAGGGGGTGAGCTCGAAGAACACGCTGGCCATTCAGGCAGCGGTTCTGGGCGAGCCCTTCGAGATCCCCTATACCGGACCCTATAGCTGGCTCTATGCCGGCGAGGCGGCCGCCGCCTTCATCGCCGCGGTATCGCGGGAAGGCGAAGGGGCGCCGGTCTTCGATCTCAACGGGACCTGCGAGACCATCGAGAACGGGCTCGCGATCCTGAAGCGCCTCGCACCGGGGGCGCAGATCACCGCGACGGGCGGGCCGTTCCCGTTTCCCACCGATCTCGACGACGCCCCGATCCGGGCGCATCTGCCCGACTATCCCTCGGTGACCCCGGAAGAGGGCATCGAAGCCACCTGGCGCGCCTTTCGCCAACTAGCCGAGGAGGGACGCCTGCCGCTCCTGCCGGGGTAGGGCGCTTCCCGATCAATCTGAGTCGAGCCCAACCCAAGAGACCGCCCGGGCGTCAGCCCGGGCAGCGCCCGCCCGCCCCCCAGGCGGGCGCTTCGCGCCGCCTCGGGCGTGCGCTGCCATGCAACGTGGTGCACTTTGATCGGGAACCACTCTAGGTCGGCTGACGCCCGGGAGAGGTCGGTTCTTCTCATTGAGCCCCTGTCTCAGCCCATTTCCGTCCCGAATGTGCCCCGCACGTATTCCCAGGCCGCGTTCAGATGGTTCGACAGCGCCTCCTCGGCCTGATCGGGGTCGCGGTCGCGAATGGCCCGAAAGATGTCCCGGTGGGCGAGGAAGTTGACCCGGTTGCGCTCGGGCGAGCGGGGCATCCGCTCCCAGTGCGGCGCCAGCCATGAGGCGTAGCCGTGATGCAGCGCGGTGAAGATGGGGTTGTGCGGGATCTGGTAGAGCACCCCGTGAAAGGCGATGTCGGTGCGGTAGAAACGCTGCGAATCGGCAATCGCCGCCTCGTTGGCGGCGAGCGCCGCGCTCAGCGCCTCGATATCTTCCTTGCGTCCATGCAGTGCCGCCTCGCGGACCAGTGCGCGCTCGATGAAGACCCGGCTCTGATAGAGGTTGCGCACGCCGGCGACGTCGCGCAGCAGAAGCCGCAATACCTCGCCGGCTGAATTCAGCACCGTCTCGTAATCGGGCTTGCGCACGATCGGGCGGAACCGCGGCCTACTTTCGATCAGCCCGCGATTGGACAGGGTGGCGATGGCCTCGCGGATCACGGTGCGGCTTGCCCCGAAGCGCTGCATCAGGTCGCGTTCCGGCGGCAGGGGGCTGCGGTCGGGCAGGACGCCCGCGACGATGTCGCGCTCGAGCTCCTGCACGATCCGGTCGGAGGTGCGTGCGGAGGATTCGGGTCTGGAGGGCGCGCTCATCGGTTTTCTCTTCGGCCGGTTCGTCCCCGGCTGCGTCCGGTTGCCGTCTGTTTTTGTACGACAAGATTGGCCGGTCGGGCAAGCCATGCCGCGACAAAACCGGCGCGATACGCCGAGCCGCGAGGAACCGCCTTGACACCGGCGGCGCATTGCGGATTCGTACCAGTCTTTTTGGTTGTACCAAAATCGGGAATGTCCGGCGCTCGATTCCGCCTCACACCCCCGATCCGCCCGTGATACCCGTATTCCACGTTCCTCCTGCAGGGAGCCGGAGCCATGACCGACACCACCATCACCGCGGCCTATTACCGGGGCGGCCGCAAGTTCACCGTCGAGAGCACCGAGGCGCGCCCGCCCGGCGCCGGCGAGGCGCGCATCCGCATCGCCTATTGCGGCATCTGCGGCACCGACATGCACGTCTTTCACGGCAACATGGATGCCCGCGTCGGCTTCGAGCGCGTCATCGGCCACGAGATGTCGGGTGTGGTCGAATCGGTGGGCGAGGGTGTGGACAACGTCGCCGTCGGCCAGAAGGTGGTGGTCCGCCCGCTCGACCATTGCGGCGACTGCCCCGCCTGCCGCGCCGGGCATCATCACATCTGCCACAGGCTGAAATTCCTCGGCCTCGATACCGATGGCGCCATGCAGGAGCTGTGGACGGTGCCGGCGCACACGCTGCACGTCCTGCCCGACGATCTGCGCCTCGATCACGCCGCGCTGATCGAGCCGGTGGCGGTGGCCTGCCACGATGTGCGCCTGTCGGGGCTGGCGCCGGGCGAGGATGTGGTGGTGATCGGCGGCGGGCCGATCGGGGTGCTGGTGGCGATGGTCGCGCGCGCGGCAGGCGGCAAGGTGCTGGTCTCGGAGGTCAATCCCAACCGGCTGGCCATTGCGGGCCGGCTGGGTTTCGATACCGTCAATCCGACGGAGGCCGATCTGGTCGCCGAAGTCGAGGCGCGCACCGGGGCCAAGGGCGCGGATGTGGTCTTCGAGGTCTCCGGCAGTCAGGCGGGGGTGGATGCGATGACCGCCGTCGCCGCCACCCGCGGGCGCATCGTGATGGTGGCGATCCATGCGAAGAAGCCGGAGATCGACCTGTTCCGCTTCTTCTGGCGCGAGCTGCGGCTGATCGGGGCGCGGGTCTACGAGCCAGAGGATTACGACAAGGCGATCGCGCTGATCGCCGCGGGCGGCATCGATGCCGATACCATCATCACCGATGTCAGCCCGCTGAGCGAGATCCAGGCCGCCTTCGAGGCGCTCGATGCCAGCCCGACGGCGATGAAGAGCCTCATCAAGGTGGGAGAGATCGCATGAACGTCGCATCGCTGTTCGATCTGTCCGGCAAGACGGCGCTGGTCACGGGGGCAAGGCGCGGCATCGGGCGGGCCATGGCCGAGGCGCTGGCCGGGGCAGGGGCCGACATCGTCGCGGTCAGCGCCTCGCTGGAGCCGGAGGGCTCGGCGGTCGGGCAGGCGGTCACGGCAATGGGGCGCAGCTTCGCCGCCTATAGCTGCGATTTCGCCGACCGCTCCGCCGTCCACGCCTTTCTCGACCGGCTGCGGGCCGACGGCATCGCGCCGGACATTCTGGTCAACAATGCCGGCACCATCCGCCGCAAGCCGGCCGCCGAACATCCCGACGACTGGTGGGACGAGGTGATCGAGGTCAATCTCTCGGCCCAGTTCGTCATCAGCCGCGAGATCGGCCGCGGCATGGTCGAGCGCGGGGCGGGCAAGATCATCTTCACCGCCTCGCTCCTGACCTTTCAGGGCGGGATCACCGTGCCGGGTTATGCCGCCTCCAAGGGCGGGATCGGCCAGCTGACCAAGGCGCTGGCCAATGAATGGGCGGCGCATGGGGTCAACGTCAACGCCATCGCCCCGGGCTATATCGCCACCGACAATACCGAGGCGCTGCGCAACGATCCCGTCCGCTACAAGGCGATCCTTGAGCGCATCCCGCAGGGCCGCTGGGGC
>RFIR01000195.1 GCA_003695135.1 Alphaproteobacteria bacterium
CTTGATCAGACGCATCAATGCGCCCTCCCGGGGGGAGGGTCGGGCGCCGCCCGGCTACGCCGGGCGTAGGCCCCGTCAGAGGCATGGCCATATTCTGGACCGGACCGCACGAGGGACCCTTCCGTATCGGCCGGACCACCGGGGTTTGTCGTGTTCAATTCGATTCACAATTGGCCCCAGCGCGAGGGCAGGCGGCCGCCCGGGTGGGCGCGAATGCGCCCGCCTGTGGGGGTGAGGCCGCGAACGCCATGCGTTCGAGTGAGCGGCCGAACGGGCGCATGCCCGGTTCGCTTCGCTCGCCGGGCGGGTGAGCCCGATTGGACGCTACATGCCCTAGCAACGGAATGCGTATGGCAAGTTGGCAAGGAAACGAACCCCCCATGGATGCCCACGCCCTTTCCGTCCGCCCCGTGAACGGCCTTTCTCATGTCCGGGGGGCCACGGACCGGCCGCTGCTCGATGCCACTATCCCGCAGTTCCTGGGTGAGGTGGTGCGGCGGCATGGCGAGCGGCCGGCCGCCGTCTTCTGCCAGCCGGGCGAACGGTGGGACTATGCGGGGCTTGCCCGCCGGGTCGACCGCCTCGCCGCCGGGCTGCTGGCACTCGGGCTCTACAAGGGCGAGCGCATCGGCATCTGGGCGCCCAATCGCCCCGAATGGCTGATCGCGCAGTTCGCCACCGCCCGCATCGGGCTGATCCTCGTCAACATCAACCCCGCCTATCGCGTCTCGGAGCTCGAATACGCGCTCAACAAGACTGGCGCGAAGGCGCTGATCCTGGCCGCGCAGTTCAAGTCGTCGGCCTATGTATCGATGCTGCGGGAGCTGGCGCCGGAAATGGCCACCTGCCGCCCCGGCCGGCTGCACGCCGCGCGCCTGCCCCATCTGCGCACCGTCATCCAGCTCGGCCCCGACCCGGCGCCGGGCGCATTCTCGTTCGACGAGGTGATGGCGCGCGGTCAGGGCGGGCCGCGCACGCGGCTCGATGCGATCACCGCCGGGCTGTCGGCCCATGACGCGATCAACATCCAGTTCACCTCCGGCACCACCGGCGCGCCGAAGGGGGCGACGCTGACGCATCACAACATCGTCAACAACGCGATCTCCGCGGCCCGCTGCATGAGGCTGCGCCCGGGCGAGGCGCTGTGCATCCCGGTGCCGCTCTATCACTGCTTCGGCATGGTGCTGGGCAATCTCGCCGCGGCCGCCTATGGCGTGAAGATGGTGTTTCCCGGCGAGGGCTTCGATGCCGGCGAGACGCTGCACGCGCTGGAGACGGAGCGCTGCAATGCCATGCACGGCGTGCCGACCATGTTCGCCGCGGTGCTCGATCATCCCGATTTCGCCCGTGCCGATCTTTCGGCCATGCGCACCGGCATCATGGCCGGCTCTCCCTGCCCCGCGCCGCTGATGCGCCGGGTGATCCGTGACATGGGCGCCAGCCAGATCACCATCGCCTATGGCATGACCGAGACCAGCCCGGTCTCGTTCCAGACCGCCATCGACGATCCCGAGGAGCTGCGCGTCTCGACGGTCGGGCGGATCCAGCCCCATTGCGAGGCGAAGATCGTCGATGAGGACGGACGCACGGTTCCCGTGGGCGAGCAGGGCGAGTTCCTCGCCCGCGGCTATCTGGTGATGAAGGGCTACTGGGACGATCCCGAGCGCACCGCCGAGGCAATCCGCGACGGCTGGATGCATTCGGGCGATCTCGCCACCATCGACGCGCAGGGCTATTGCCGCATCACGGGCCGCATCAAGGACATGCTGATCCGCGGCGGCGAGAACGTCTACCCGGCCGAAATCGAGGAATTCCTGCTCACCCACCCGGATATCGCCGCGGCGCAGGTCTTCGGCGTGCCGGACCTGCGGTTCGGCGAGGAGGTAGCGGCCTGGATCATCCCGCGCCGTCCCGGCGTGTTGAGCGAGGATGCCGTGCGCGCCTTCTGCAAGGGCCGCATCGTGCATTTCAAGATCCCGCGCCATATCCGCTTCGTGGACGAGATACCGATGACCGTGACCGGCAAGCCGCAGAAGTTCCGCATGCGCGAGATCATGGTCAGGGAGCTGGGCCTGAAGGAGGGGTGATACTGGCGCGTTACCGCACCGCCGCCGGGCTCATGTACAGCGCGACAGCTGGCTGCGATAGATCTGCGACTGCCGGCGCACGGCGCTGGCCGCGCGCAGGAGCCAGTCCTTCTTCTTCCAGTTGCCGCGCCGGTAGCCGGTATGGCCTTCGTGATAGGCCAGATACTGGTGATAGGCATCGGCCTGGGCGATGCCGTTGCGCCGCAGCGTCGTCCGGCTGTACCAGCCGATGAAGTCGGCCGCGTCGCGAAAGCTTTCCCGGCTGGCATAGCGGTTGCCGGTCTCCCGGCGGTACCAGTCCCAGGTGCCGTCGATCGCCTGGGGATAGCCATAGGCGGTGGAGACTCGCCCGGTGGGAATGAAGCCGAGGAAATATGTGCGCGGCGTCTTTGCCTCGGGCCGGAAGTTCGATTCACGCCAGATGATGGAGAACAGCACCTCCGGCGGCAAGCCCCATTTCGATTCGGTGTTGCGCGCCGCGCGATACCAGTCCGGCCGCTCGGCAATGATGGTGCAGGCATCGTCGATATCCGACACCATGGGCCCCCCGCCGAAGATCGAGCAGGACCCGACGAGGATCAGGATCACCACGCTTGCGTAGCGCCGCATGAACCGGCCGCCATCAATGTCGGACATGGCGCAAATCTAGCGGATCTCGCGACGGTTGTAACCCTCTTTCCCGCTCAGCGGCTCAGCAGGAACGCCAGCAGCAGCGGGATGGCCGGCACCGCCAGCAGGGTCGAGACCACGACCAGCCCCGCGACCTCGCCCGGCCGCGTGTCATAGCGGGCGGCCAGCAGGTAGGAGGTCACCGCCACCGGCATGCTCAGCTGCAGGATCACCGCGCCGCCGGCGGTCCCGAAGCCGAGCCCCGTGGCCGTCACCACCGCCACCCCGGCGGCCAGCCCGATGCCGAGCTTGGCCAGCGCCAGCATCAGCGCCCGCCCGATCGCGCCGGTCCCCAGGCTCGCCATCGCCACCCCCAGCGTCAGCAGCATCAGCGGGATCGCGATCTGACCGGCCAGATCGAGCGTGTTCATCACCCAGCCGGGCGGCTGCCAGCGGGTCAGCATCGCCGCCCCGCCGAGGATCACCGCATAGGTGATCGGCTGGCGCAGCATCTCGCGTGATCCCCGGCCGGAAACGAGCCACACGCCGAAGGTGAAGTTCATGATCGCCATCAGCGCGAACACCACCATCGCATAGGCAAGCCCGGTCTCGCCAAAGGCGTAATAGGCCACCGGCAGGCCCAGATTGCCGGTGTTGCCGAAGATGATCGGCGAGAGAAAGGCGCGCAGATCCAGCCCCAGCGCCATGCACAGGCTAAGGCTCAGCACCGTGACGGCAAGATATCCCGCCCCCGTGGCCAGGGCCAGATCCGACAGCAGGTGCAGATCGAGATCGGCGCGGGCGAGCGCGGTGAACATCAGGCAGGGCAGGCCCAGCTGCATGGCCAGCCGGGTGACCAAGGCCAGATCGTAGCCGAGCTTCAGCCGCACCCAGACAAAGCCGATCGCCGCCAGCGTGAACACCGGCGCCACGATCTGAAGAACCTTGATCAGGATGTCCATTTCCGCCTGCCCGTGCCCTGCGCAGGGCGTTACCATGCCCCGCGCGGCATGTCATGCAGCCCCGTGCGACCCGGCCACATCTTGTTTGAAACCGGATTCGGCGCTACTTATCGGACATGATGAGAAGAGCCGCGAAATTCGCGATCGGTCAGGTGGTCCGGC
>RFIR01000196.1 GCA_003695135.1 Alphaproteobacteria bacterium
GATCAACGGCATGCAGAACGAACGCGCCGATCTGGTGGCCGCGATCGGACGCCTGCGCCAGGGAATCTCCAGCCTCAATCGCGAGGGGCGCGAGCGTCTGCTGGCCGCATTCCAGAAGGTCGACGCCCATTTCTCGGAGTTGTTCGTGCGCCTGTTCGGTGGCGGCCGGGCACATCTGAAACTGACCGGTGCCGAGGATCCGCTGGAAGCGGGGCTGGAGATCTTCGCCAGCCCACCGGGCAAGCGGCTGCAGGTCCTGTCGCTGCTGTCCGGTGGCGAACAGGCCTTGACCGCCCTGTCGCTGCTGTTCGCAGTGTTCCTGACCAATCCGGCGCCGATCTGCGTTCTCGACGAGGTCGATGCCCCGCTCGATGATGCCAATGTCGATCGCTTCTGCACCCTTCTCGATGAGCTGTGCCACACCGGCACGACCCGGTTTCTGGTCATCACCCACCACCGCATGACGATGGCCCGCGTCGACCGTCTGTTCGGTGTAACCATGGCCGAACGCGGCGTCAGCAGCCTGGTTTCGGTCGACCTGCGCGCCGCCGAAGCCTTACGCGAGAGCGCCTGAGCCGACGTCCGTGCGGACCTCGCGGGCGCGCGTTTTTCCCTGTCCTCATGCGCCATTCGCCGCCTTGACACGTTTTGGCCCGGTCACTAATGTGCGCGCGACTTTGGCCCGGGAGAGGCCACTACCGGGGGGTCTTCGGTTCACCGGGGGAAGGAGCGAAGGGCGCCAGCCCATGAGCGATCAACCACCCCCACCGCCCCTTGACGATCTCGACGCCCGGCTGCGCGAGGCTCAGGCCAAGCGAGCCGGCGAGAAGAGCGCCGCACGGGCGCGCGAACGCGGTGCAGGGCTGTCGTTCGCCTTGCGGATCGGGGTCGAGGTGGTCGCCGCCCTGGGGGTTGGGGTCGGGATCGGTCTGTTGCTCGATCGCTGGCTTGGCAGCGCGCCCTGGTTTCTGATCGTGTTCTTCGTGCTCGGGGCGGCCGCCGGAATGTTGAACGTGTATCGGGTGATGGCCGGGTTCGGGTATACGGCAGGGTATCGTCGGCCGGGCGAAAAAGCGCACCACAAGGCGCCGCACGACCGGGACCGTTGAAGGGGGCCGTTGAGGGGAAGGCATGGCTGGAGCAGCCGGGCACGGTGGCGGGCACAGCCCGCTGGTGCAATTCGAGATCAAGGAAATCGTGCCGCTGAAGCTGGGCGGCATCGACATTTCCTTCACCAACTCGTCCCTGATGATGGTCATCGCGGTGGCTTTGACCGCGGGGTTCTTTCTGATCGGCATGCGCCGCGGCGCGCTGGTTCCCGGCCGCTGGCAGAGCGCGGCCGAGTTGACGTACGAGTTCGTCGCCGGCCTGTTCCGCGATACGGTCGGCCACGAAGGCCGCCGCTATTTCCCGGCGGTGTTCACCCTGTTCATGTTCATTCTGGTGGGCAACCTGCTCGGCATGGTGCCCTACAGCTTCACCTTCACCAGCCACATCATCGTGACGTTCGCGATGGCGGCGGTCGTGTTCGTCGGCGTGACCATTCTCGGTTTCGCCAAGCATGGCCTGCATTTCTTCAGCTTCTTCGTGCCGCCGGGCTCGCCGGTGTGGATGTGGCCACTTCTCATTCCGATCGAGATCATCTCCTACCTGTCGCGGCCGATCAGCCTGTCGGTGCGTCTGTTCGCCAACATGCTGGCCGGGCATACGCTGCTCAAGGTGATCGCCGGCTTCATCGCCATGCTCGGAGTTGCCGGCGTCCTGCCGCTGGCCCTGGTCGTGGCGCTGACCGGCCTGGAGATTCTGATCGCGTTTCTGCAGGCCTACGTGTTCACCATCCTGACCTGCCTGTACATCAACGACGCGCTGCACCTGCACTAGGGAGCTGAGCCTCACGAGAGAGCAAGGGCGGCGTCGCCCCCTCGGTCAATTCGGATCAAACAAGAGGATACACACCATGGAACTGGAAGCGGCAAAAGTTATCGGCGCCGGCCTTGCGGTGATCGGCGTGATCGGCTCCGGTGTCGGCATCGGCAGCATCTTCTCGTCGTTCATCACCGCGGTCGGGCGCAACCCGGCAGCCCGTGGCGAGGTGTTCACGATGACCATGCTGGGCTTCGCCCTGGTCGAGGCGATCGCCCTGTTCGCACTGGTCATCGCCCTGCTGATCCTGTTCGGCTAGGCTGGTCCCCCGTCCGGCTCGCGGGAGCCGGCGGGCGACTACCCGGGACTTGGAGCGCGTCCATGCCTCAACTCGACCCTTCGTTCTGGCCGACGCAGATCTTCTGGCTGTTCGTCACGTTCATACCGCTGTATGTGATTCTGCGGCGCGCGGTGCTGCCGCGCATCACCGCGGTGCTGGAATCGCGCCAGCGCCATATCGACAGCGATCTCGAACGCGCGGCCAGCCTGAAGGAGGAAGCCGGCGCCGTGCTGGCGGAATACGAAAAGACACTGGCCGAGGCGCGCGAACGGGCGGCGGCGGCGATCAAGGAGACCAGCGACGCAATGGCCGCCGAGGCCGCCAAGCGCCAGCAGGCCTTCGCCCAGGAACTGGCGGAGAAGGTCAAGGCCGCCGAAGCCCGGATCGCGGCCGCACGCGAACAGGCACTGGGCCAGATCGCCACGGTCGCGGTCGAGGCCGCCGCTACCGCGACCGAAAAGCTGATCGGTCTGCAGGTGCGTGAAGAGCAGGTCCGTCAGGTCGTTGACGAGGTCATGGGAGGGCGCGGCTAATGTGGGAAAGTCCCGAATTCTGGGTTGCCGTCGCCTTTGTCATATTCGTCGCGGCGACCTTCCGGCCGCTGTACCGCCAGGCCGCGGCCGCCCTTGATGCGCGCGCTGCACGTATCAAGAACGAAATCGACGAAGCCCAGGCCCTGCGCGAAGAGGCCCAGGCCCTGCTGGCCGAATACAAACGCCGACAGCGCGCCGCCCTCAAAGAGGCGGAGGAGATCCTCGAACACGCCCGCGGCGAGGCCGAGC